>CAIXTV010000213.1 GCA_903922465.1 uncultured bacterium | reverse complement strand
CCACTTAAAACTTAAAACTTAACCCTTAAAACTTAACCCTTACCACTTAAAACTTAAAACTTTACCCTTAAAACTTAACCCTTACCACTTAAAACTTAAAACTTTACACTTAAAACTTACCCCCCCCTCCCCCTCACTTAACACTTAAAACTTAACACTTAAAACTTAACCCTCAAATCTCAACCCTCCTCAACTAGCTAAGTTCTCCCCCCTACATCCTTCAGTCACTAAAATTATAATAACCCTTCGTCGGCAAAACTCAGATATTTTTCTTCCCCCATAATTATATGGTCAAGAATAGGAAGTTCAAGCAGTTTTCCTGCCTCGATGAGCTTACGCGTAAGAAGAATGTCGGCCTCGCTTGGTTTAAGGTTGCCTGAAGGATGATTGTGAGAAAGGATAACGTAGGAGGCATTATTTTCCAAGGCAAGCTTAAAAAGCTTCTTAGGGTCGACCACCGTTCCCGCAACCCCTCCATCGCTAACTTGAAACTTACCAATGACTTTATTGGAACGGTTGAGCAGAATTACCCAAAACTCTTCGTAACGCAAATCAGACAAAACCGATTGAATGATTTCGAAGGCATCGCGACTGGTGGCGATTTTGGGTTTTTCTAAAGCTTCCGATTCGCGACGACGTTTGCCAAGTTCGAGAGCTGCAATTATTGAAATTGCCTTAGCTTCGCCAATCCCTTTAAACAACTGCAACTCCTTTAGATTTAATTTCGACAACGAAAGCAGATTGTTTTGTGTGCTATTGAGAATTCTTTTTGAAAGATCGACAGCCGTTTCATTCCTATTCCCCGAACCAATGAGTATGGCAATAAGTTCGGCATCGCTTAGTGCAGCTTTGCCTTTTAAGATTAGTTTTTCGCGTGGGCGGTCATCTTCAGCCCAGTGTTTAATGCTGATATTATGATTTTCGTTTTCCATTACTCTGAAGGTTAAAATTCAATGTAAAGGTACAAATAAAAATAATATTGATTTATGAAATTAGGATTTTGGGACTAAAAACATTTCAAATGGCTTTTCGGAAAATAAAAAACCAAAAAAAAAACCGCTTTTCAGCGGTTTGATGTATTATTTTATGTTAAGCTTCTTTTTCACGAGAGGCATGATATCTTCACCATCGGCATATAAGAAAACGCCTGAACCAGTATCGAAAACATAATTGAATCCGTTTTCTTTGGCAATTTCTTCAATAGCTTTTTTAGCTTTGTTGATAATTGGTGAGAGCAATTCGTTTTCTTTTTCGCTTAATGATTTTTGAGCAGAAGATTTAAAATCTTCAATACGACTCTGAAGGTCTTGTAGTTCTTTAGTTTTTGTTTTTTGAATCAGCTCTGACATTGTTGCTTGATTATCAGAAAAATCTTTATACTTAGTATCAAACTCATTTTTCATCGTTGTAAGAGTAGTTTCTAATGTTTTTCCATATTCTGAATACTTTGCTAAAGCAGAATCTCTACCTGGCATTAATTTTAAGAGTTCGTTAGAATCAATATGGCCTAATTTCCCTTTGTTTTGAGCAAAAATTGTTGTTGTAGAAACTACAAGAAGAACAATTGCAATGAATTGAATGATTTTTTTCATGTTTTTTAATTGATTTAGATTTTAATTTTGGGGGCAAAGGTAAAAAAATAAGACAAAATTAGGTGTTAATAAGTCTTAATTATTTCCTAATGACTTTTTTATTGTCATCTTCTCCACCAATTGGTTTGTCGGTTGGAGCTTGAGTGCCTGTTTTTGTATTAGTATTGGTGTTTTTAGTATCTTTCTTTGTTCCAGGAGTATAACCTAAGCGTGTTAGGATATCATCGCTAACATCAAGTTTAGAATCAGCATATAAAATTGATAAACTTCCAGAGCGATCAAATATAAAAGCATAGTTTTTAGTTGTGGCTAAATCTTCAATAGCATTATAAACTTTATCCTGAATTGGTTTAACCAATTCAGCTCTTTTCTTAGCTAAATCGCCATTGTTTCCAAATCTTTTTTTCTGTAAATCTTTGGCTTCCTTCTCTGCTTTAACAATTTCATCTTCTCTTTTCTTTTTCATTTCTTCTGGCAATAATGCCGATTCCGATTGAAATGATTTATACATTTTATCAATTTCACCGAATTTCTTTTCAATTTCTTTCTGCCAAGTGACAGATGTTTTGTCTAAATCATCCTGTGCGTCTTTATATTCGGGGATGTTCGAAAGAATATATTCGGTATCGACGAAAGCGTATTTTTGTGCAAATGAGCTAAGGCTCATTAATAAAGTTCCTACTAAAATTAAAAGTGTTTTTTTCATGATTTATTTCTCCTGTATTTAGGTTTGTATTAATTTTTTATTTCTTTAATCAAAAAACATACCAATATTATAAATTGTGTTGGGTTAAATTGTTTTTGGAATAAGTCCAATTGCACAAATATAGAATTCCAAGGCTTTCCTTAGGGGTGTTTTCCAAATGGGAATTGAAATCTGCTAATTGGTTCTTATACATATTTAGTCAATAGACTGGTTAATGGAAAAGTGGAATTGTCCTTTGTTTGCACTGGGTGAATTTGGGATTTCATCAAAGCCATAACCCCAATCAAGACCAAGTATACCAAACATTGGAAGAAAAACTCTTACCCCTAATCCTGCAGATTTATAAACATTAAAAGGATTAAATTCTTTAAAAGTTAACCAGGTGTTTCCAGCTTCAAAGAATCCCAATAAATAAATGGTAGCACTTGGATTAAGAGATACGGGGTATCTGAGTTCGAAAGTATATTTATTATAAATAGTTCCTCCAATATAACCACTGTTTCCCATAGGAGTAAGTGAATTGTTAGTGTAGCCTCTTAATCCTACTAATTCTCTTCCATCTAATGCAAATCCCGATAAACCATCGCCACCTAAGTAATATCTTTCAAAAGGGGCCATGCCGATTTTAGAATTATAATACCCAAGAAAACCGAATTTAGCTCTTGCATTAACCACCAAGTCTCCAATTATATTCTGAAACCAAGAAGTCTTGATAGACCATTTATGATATTCAATCCATTTGTATTTTTCCTGAGCAGTCACCGAATCAAAGTTGGTGCTACTAAATAAAGAATAAGGAGGCGTTAGTTGGACTCCAATACTTACTTCAGAACCTGAACGAGGGAATATTGGTTGATCAATAGAGTTACGGGTTAATGCAATGTTATAATTCAAATTGTTAGAAGTTCCATTGCTGAATAAGAATACACTTCCGTAGTTCTTTAGATTATAATTCTGATAGGTGATTCCTTGTGCAAGAATAAAAAAGTCATCAGGCCATTTAACCCTTTTGCTAAGGCCAAGACTTGCTCCAAATATTTTTATATAAGAAGAGCTATAAGATTGTATAGAATAGTAAGCAGAAACGGAAAAGGCAATGGGTTTTCTTCCTCCAAGCCAAGGTTCAGTAAATGAAGCGCTGTAAGATTGATAATATTGTCCGTTTGATTGAGCCCGAACCGAAAGCTTTTGTCCATCGCCTGAAGGTAAAGGACGCCAAGCTCCTTTTTTAAAGAAATTTTTGGTTGAAAAATTATTAAAAGAAAGTCCAAGTGTCCCAACTATCATTCCCGAACCCCAACCACCTGAGAGTTCAATTTGGTCGGATGATGTTTCTTCAACCGTATATTCAATGTCAACAGTTCCATCCACAGGATTAGGTTTAGGTTGAACACCTAACTTCTCAGCATTAAAATATTTTAATTGGGCAAGTTCGCGTTGTGTTCTAATAACATCAGCACGACTAAATAATTCGCCGGGAACTGTTCTTATTTCACGAATAATTACTTTGTCGTTTGTTTTGGTGTTTCCCGTAACGGTTACTTTATTTATACGGGCTTGCTTTCCTTCAATGATGCGAATTTCAATGTCAATAGAATCATTTTCAACCAAAACTTCAACTGGGTTTGCCTGAAAAAACAAATACCCATCATCCATATATAATGAACTAATATCAGCACCATCGGGATTATAAGCTAAACGAGAGTCGAGTACACTCTGATCGTATACATCGCCTTTGTTTATATTTAATATTAAGCTTAATTGGGTTGAGGAGTATTTTGTGTTTCCAACCCATTTTATATCTCGGAAATGATATTTGTTTCCTTCAAACAAATACACATCCACATTAATCGACTTATTGTCGAATTTGTAAACAGAATCTTTCACTAACAAAGCATCACGAAAACCATTTTCGTTGTATTTCTCTAATATTTTTGCTTTGTCTTTTTCGAATTCAGCTTTAATAAATTTTGAAGATTTAAATATTCTAAACTTAAAACGATCATTAATATAATTTGATAAAGCATCTCCAATGTCAAAATTGGGTTTAAAAAAATTCTTGAAAAAATAGGTAGCAACAGTGTCAATAGATTCAAAGGGGATTAGTTTGCTTCTTTCTTTTGTTTCTTTAAAAGTAGAAAGTAGTTTATTGTTTGACAAAGCAGTATTCCCATAAAAATTGATTTTATGTATCCTAACCTTGCTCATTTTATCAATGGTGAAAGACAACGTAATACTATTACTCGAGGCTGTATCTTTTTCTTGTTTTGATATTACCTGAACATTTAGAAAACCTTTATCAATATAAAAATCTTTAATTGCATTTACCGAGCGTTGAACTACATTCTCAGTGACAACATCTCCACGTATTAATTTTAGCTTTTCACGAATATCATCCGCTTCCCCTTTCCTAATGCCCTGAAGAATATATTTCGATAAGCGTGGTCTTTCTTTGAAGCTGAGTTTTAAGAATATTAAATCACCCTGAACTTTGCTAGCTGAAATATTAATGTCGTCAAATAAACCTTGTTCCCATAGTTTATCAATAGCTCTGGTGATTTTTTCTCCTGGAATTTTAATTCTGTCCCCTACTTTTAATCCGGAAAGCAAAACCAAGGCATTATTATCGAGGTATTGAACTCCAAAAACTGTAATTCCCCCAATTTCATATTCCTTAGGACTTGAAAAATCAAATTCTTTTCCTTCATCACCCAATAATATTTGTGCATGAAGTTGGAAAAAAGAAAATGAAGTTAAAAAGAAGAGAAATAGGAGTCGTTTTGAGTTATTCATCAAATGTTTTATTTAATTTGTTCACTGGTAAGTCCAAAGCGTCTTTCGCGTTGTTTGAAGTTTTCAATGGCTTCCAGGAAGTCTTCTTTTCCAAAGTCGGGCCAAAGTTTAGGAGTATAATATAATTCGGAATATGCAATTTGCCATAAAAGAAAATTACTAATTCTATATTCCCCACTGGTTCTAATGAGAAGTTCAGGATCAGGAATTGAATTTGTAGTTAGAAAAGATTGCACCGTTGATTCAGTAATTTGATGAGGTAGGATGTTTCCTTTTTGAACTTCCACAGCAATTTTTCGGCAAGCTTCTGTTAATTCCCAACGAGAGCTATAACTTAAGGCCAAAACTAAAGTCATTCCAGTGTTTTTGCTAGTTTGTTCAATGGCTGAAGTAAGTTGTTTCCTGCAATTTTTTTCCAGACTTTCAATATCACCTATTGCCCTAAGAATGATGTTGTTTTTCATTAATGTAGGCATCTCATCATGAATAGATTTCACCAATAGACTCATCAAAGTGTCAACTTCAAATTTAGGACGTTTCCAGTTTTCAGTTGAGAAAGCAAATAGAGTTAGATATTTAATGCCTTTTTCTGCAGCAATTTCTACCGTATCTCTTACAGCTTTAACACCGTGTTCATGCCCAAAAGTACGTAGCTTGCCACGTTTTTTCGCCCATCTACCATTCCCATCCATTATGATAGCAACGTGTTGTGGTATGTCTTGTGTTATATTCTTTTGTTTTGCGCTCATTATATTGTTAAGAAAGCAAAATTAATCGTTTTTTTCAATAAGAAATTTTTGAAATAGTTAAAATATGTTATTTGATCTTTTCTCTTTATTTGAATGAAGAACAAGTGCTTTCTTTTTTACCCAAATGAAAAGAAATTGTAACACCATAAAAGTTATACCAATCGTTGTTCGAAGAGTTCCCTCTTTGAGCTCCTGCTATATGTTTTACCTCCGAACGGTCTGCAAGAATTGTTGCAATTGTTGAGTATTCATCATTGGTATTAAAAACACTTGCCTTTACATAAGTTGTGCTAACATCATCAAGATAATCAGTAAATGTTTTTCGCATTCCCCATTCTAATCCAACACATACTACTTTAAATAGACCGATTTTAATCCCAATTCCAAAAGGGAAGTTGGCGTTAGTTAAAGCATAAAGACTTTTTCCTCCAGCCACTCCCTGACCTTCGGTGCCTAAAGGTTGCAATTCATACCATTTTCCTTCATATTGTGCCTGAGGATTGAAATTAAAAATACCTAATCCCGCGAAAATATATGGAGTAAAGCGATACTTCTCACTTTTAGTATAGAATTGAACGAAATTAAGTTCCGTTAATACTGAAAACTCAGTAATTGGTGACTTAAAACTAAGATTGCGCGGATTGTTCTTATTGTTTACAGCATCACTTGCTTCAACCGACCCAAATAAGGCATTTACTCTGATTGCCCATCGAGGATTGATGTTATAGCGATAAATTAATCCTACTGCTGGCTGCGATTGTTCAAAATGACCTGAAGGATTTAAATCCCCAAGATAATATGAACCTCCTGCAAAAACCCCTAATTCATGACGTTGTGCAGAAACTGAAGCCAAAACAAGCAGAAAAAAAACGATACTTAATAGAAACTTGTTCATTTTACGATTACTAACGTGATGTGATTAATAATATTGCAAAAGTATAAAAAAAATCACACAAAGGGTTATGAGTAATGCAGTAATGGGCTTTTGATTATTTTTTCGGGAAATATTTAAGGTTTTAGGTTTATTTTTGATACAGATGGTTTTATATTTGACCTAAAGTTAAAAACTGCAAATAAGTCTCAAATCAAAGTTGGAATTTAATCATCAAGAAAAGGAATTAATGCATTGTTCGAAATACGTCATCTGTTCATCCGTAAAGTCAAGGTGGGTTACAAAACGAACCAAGTGTTTTCCGAAAGTAACACAATAAATGTTCATCTCTGCCATTCTTGCAACAAAATCTGAAGCAAGAATATCTGAAGGTAATTCAAAGATTACGATGTTGGTTTCAATGGGATAAATGTCTTTTACAAATGCTTTTCCCAAAAGAATTTGTCCGATAGTTTTTGCCCTTTTATGATCATCTTTTAGCCTTTCGATATTATTATCGAGTGCATATATACCTGCTGCTGCAAGATATCCTGCTTGTCGCCATCCTCCACCCATTACTTTCCGAAAACGTTTTGCCTGCTGAATCAAATCCTTTTCCCCTAATAACAATGACCCCACAGGGCATCCCAAACCTTTTGACAAACAAATAGAAATGGAGTTAAATATACTTCCGTATACTAATGGGCTTTCATTCGTTTCTACAAGAGCATTAAAAAGTCGTGCTCCGTCAAGGTGGAGACTTAAATTATTTTGTTCACAAACATTTTTGATTTTCAAAATTTCTTCAACATCATATATGCTTCCGCCACCTTTGTTTACGGTATTTTCAAGAGAAACCAATTTGCTAATTGGCTGATGAATGTCCTTAGGATTATTAATAGCCGCTTCAACCTGATAGGATGTTAACCTGCCTCTATTACCCAAAAGCGTTTTAACCGAAGAAAATGCATTGAGTGCAATTCCTCCGCCTTCATATTGATAGATGTGTGAAAGTTGATCGCAGATGACTTCGTTGCCAGGAGAACAATGCACACGAATGGCTAATTGATTGGTCATTGTTCCCGAAGTGCAGAACAATGCTGCTTCCATTCCAAACATTGCAGCAATTTTTTGCTCAAGTTGCTTTACCGTGGGATCATCTTCAAAAACATCATCTCCTACTTCTGCTGATAACATAGCTTCAAGCATTAAGGGTGTGGGTTTTGTAACAGTATCGCTTCTTAAGTCAATTCTTTTTAGTTTCATTTCGATTAATCAATTAGTTTATCCTGTATTTAAAATTCGAATTCATTGGGGATGAAAAGGCTTTTTTTGTTAGAGGATGATGTTGGGTTATTAAAATGTTTAGGTTTGATTATTTTTTTGTTTTCGCGATAAAGTCTAATGAAACTAATTTCTATTATCTAATCCCCATTTTAACTTATCACGTAAAGTTCCAAAGTAATCTTTATCATTCATTCTCAGCAATGTTACTTTGAAAGGTGCTTTTTTAATTTTAAGTTCGACACTTTCCATGATGTTTTCGATTCGCGAATCGAGGCTCACAAAACAATCTTTATCTCTTCCTTCAACCACAATTCTAATTTCATCGGTGTCGGGAATGACAATTGGTCTCACCGTAAGATTATGGGAAGCAATAGGAGTGAGGATAAAGTTCTCTGATTGTGGCGTGATGATAGGTCCTCCACAACTCAATGAATAGGCTGAGGAACCTGTTGGTGTGGCAATAATTAAACCATCGGCCCAATAGGTGTTCAGATACACATCGTTTAGGAAAGTTTTAATTTTAATGAGCGAAAAAGGATTTTTCTTATAAATAACAATGTCGTTCAATGCGAAATTTAATTCCCCGAAATGATTGTTTTGGGTAGTTAAGCTCAATAAAGTTCTTTGTTCAATGCTGTAATTCCCATTAATGATGTTGTTGATGGCTCCATCTATTTCTTCTTTTGGGATGCTTGATAAGAATCCAAGACGACCCATATTAATCCCAATAATAGGAATATTCGAATCTCTTACCATAGTAACAGAATCGAGCAAAGTGCCATCACCTCCTATCGAAAACAAGAAATCGCAATCTGCAATTTCAGATGCATGATTAAATATGCCAAAGCCCTTCGAGAACTTAACTTTCTGAACAATGGTCTTGTAAAAAGGCTCATAAATCAAAGTTTCGAAGCCGGAGTTTTCAAGCAAAGTGAGAAGTTGCTGAAAATAGGAAATACTTTCGCTGCCAATAGATTTTCCGTAGAATGCTAATTTCATTTATAATGCTGAATTAAGATGGATGAAAAAACCCATTTCGTTTTTTCTGTTCAAAGATACTTCAAAACGAAATACCTTATCATAATATGTTACAAAATCAATTCCAACTCCTGAAGCAAAAAGCCATGAATTGCCCAGTGAGTTAAGAATATCGGGGGTTTTATTTTTTATAAAACTATAGGTTGAAAATACGTTTAAATAAAATGCATAGTGTATTTTGCTGAATTTTTCCCATGGAATGAAGCCAAATTTAAACACATGTGGCTTCAACAGGGTTACTTTCAAGTTATTTCTAATCGATAGGCTATAGTTGCAAGGGATCAGGTAATATTCGTAGCCACTCACTTCATCTGCTTCGCCTCCAACATCGCGCCTGAGGTAGAAAGGCTGCTTGCTCCCCATGTTATAAAGCCCATTCAGTGTAAACTGATAATAATAGCCATCGAAAAGATGCATAAATCGGCGGTAGCTTGAATGCAAAAAACCATAATCGATATTATCATTCATAAAATCAAATCCGTTTTGCTGATATTCAACATCAAAATAATGACCCTTTAGTGGATAAGATTTATTGTCGCGTAAATCGTTTTTATATTTATAATACAAACTGAAATAGTGGTTTGTTATTTGACGGTTTCCCGTAAATTCGGGATTAATGAGGGCCAAAGTATCAGCAAAATGATCGTTTTGGTATGAAAGTTTCACAATATGGGTGTTGTAAATATTCCTCCTTAAGTTCATCCCCAAACCCATCATAATTGATTTTCTGAGATATTGATTGTTGGTTCTGATATATTGCCTTTTATTGTTCAGCAGTTCAATCATAGCTTGATGATTCTGGATATATAATGCTTCGAGCGATATACCCGTAGTGAGTTTTTTATTGATATAAGGCAGCGAATAAGAAACCCCCAACTGTTCGTCGAAGCCCAAGCCGAATCTGAGTTTTAAAACTTCGTTTCGGCCTCTGAAGTTTCCTTGAGCAAGCCAGATGCCATAATTTACTTTCGATAAATCGGTGGTGCGCAGCCAGGTGTTTATGTTTTGACCCGGTATATCCAATATGATTTGAGGCCATAGATACCAACGTTCAACCACTTGAACGAGGAAGTTTATTTGTTTGTTTTTATCGCTAGAATATTCGATAGTGACAAAATTGAATAGCGATAAATTCAATAAATTTTCTTTCGATTTCGTGAGTTTAGCGTTTAATTCCGATTCGCTTAGCGTATCCCCTATATCGAAAATCAGTTCTCTTTGCAGGATGTAAGCTTTGGTTTTATGATTCCCCTGAAACTCAATTTTATTTACAATATAATTAGGATTGCTGTTTCCTTGATTCGTTTGACTCCTCACGAATAAGACATTAAAAAGCACAAAAAGAAAAATGAGATATTTAAGCATTCATTGAGTCATTATATATATATCTGACAGGATACAACATTTTTTATTTTGATGAATTGAATTTTAATGCAAATTTGGTGTGTTCTTCGAGTCTTAGTGTCTTCGTGCATTAATTTTCGCCACAAAGATTCAAAAGCACTAAGATTAACAAAGAAATAAATCGGTGGTTTATTAATGATTTTTGTTTTGTCATAATATTATTGAAGCAAATTAACTCCTTTATATATTTAAGTAATTCATCAACGAATCGTAGCGTTCTCTAAGGTAATCCGAATCTTCTTCGGCAGCATACGAAGCCGTAATATTATAATTATAGCGGTTAAAAGTTTGCAACACAGCCCCCAATTCATTGCGATTAAGTTTAATGGTGACTTCAATTTTGGTTGAGTCAGAATGAGAAGTAAAGAAAAGTGATAGGATTTTCAGGTCGTTCGATTCAACTATGTTGGAGATTTCGGTAAGATTGTAATCGTGCTGATTGATTTCGAGGATAATCACACCCCCTTTTTGGTCGGCAGAAGTGAGTAGTGCAAAAGCATCCATGCAAGCTTTAAGCGTAATCGAACCCAGATAATTGTTTTTATCATCAACCACTGGCAACACACTCAATTGTTGTTGATGCATAATGGCCACGATGTCGAAGATATGTTGCTGATGGCTTACACATGCACCTTTATTTTTAAGGTTGAGGCTTCCTATGCTTTCGTCGAAGGCATTGGCTTCATAAATATCGCTTTCCGAAATCAAGCCCAATAGCTCCTGATGGTTTACTATGGGCAAATGGGAGACTTTTAAATCATCCATAAACGCCAAAGCAGCACTGGCTGTGTCGGATGTTTTAATAGTTAGAACCTCTTCGGTTATTAAA
The DNA here is from genome assembly GCA_903922465.1 of uncultured bacterium. Classification (GTDB taxonomy): domain Bacteria; phylum Bacteroidota; class Bacteroidia; order Bacteroidales; family CAIXTV01; genus CAIXTV01. The sequence goes on along the minus strand of CAIXTV010000213.1, from coordinate 29,520 downwards.
TCTATAGCTTGCATATTAGGTGGTTTTAATCATTAAAAAAGAAGTATCAAAAGTAATGAATTCTTTTGAATGATATAATATTTTCAGATTTGAGGCTTAGAAAGGGGAGGTGATTTTATCAAAATAGATAATTGCAAATTATCCTGTGTTCAAAGCGGAATTGCAAATTCCGCTTAACCGCAACATGTATTTTGTTATATGCCTAAGATTTGGAATACAGGCAAAGCCTGAAAGGAGATATTCGACTGAGGTGGAATCTTAGCCGAGCGGGGGATATAGTAAACAAGGTGCAAATGCTACAAAAATAGAACGACGGAGAAACCTCCGTTGAGCTGCGCTCAATCTATGCCGAGCAGGGTGAGTCTCTTATGTTTAGTGCTAACTTTTATTGACTTTATAAGGAATTACATTAAAAGCTACATAATCAGAAATAATTAGCATAAACGCCCCCATCAATCAAACACTCCTTTATCCAAAAGCCCAATCCTTTATTTGCCTACATTACCAGCTTTATCTTTTATATTTTGCCCACCAAACAACATTTCTAATCAAAACTATCTTTCCCTAATCATATAATTGTTAGCACTTAGCAAGAAATCATCTGCCTCAGTCGCTAATGTGTTAGCCCCTATAGGGGAAGTGTTAGCCCCTATAGGGGAAGTGTTAGCCCCTATAGCGGCTGCATTAATCCCTATAGCGGCTGCATTAATCCCTATAGCGGCTGCATTAGCCCCTATAGCGGCTGCATTAGCCCCTATAGCGGCTGCATTAGTCCCTATAGCGGCTGCATTAGCCCCTATAGCGGCTGCATTAGCCCCTATAGCGGATATATTTTCCTATACCGAAGTAGATTTTAAGGCTACTATGTCAAGCTTTTATCACGTCTTGATAAAACTAAAAAAGAAAGCGCTAAGTTTTTTTTTATAAACCTTAGCGCAAATTTTCTAAGTCGAAAATAAGTCTTTGCTAATTACTGAACCATCAACCAGAACCAGGGAGAATATTCATAGTTGGTTTCAACATTTGCACTATAAATGCGGCGATGCGCTCTCGTAATAGCACTTGGCGTTGCTTTTTTCTCCGTCTCTGTTAATTTGGTAGCACTATCTGCCTTGCGACTAATGGGCACTATGCTTGCTTCGCGAAAAGCATACATCGTAAATCTTTCCAAGTCTTCTAAACGTATTTCAGTTTCACCACTTACAAGCAATTCCTTTCGGTTTGCTAACGGTGGCACAACTTCTAAACCTGTTGTCTTACCAAATTCACGTATATAAATAGTACCTTGACCTATTGATTTGGTACTAATTTTAACGGCACCCTGTCCATCATTTTCTACTTTAAAAGCAATTTCTATAGGACCGGGCACATCCTTTAGTCTATAATTAGCTTTTTCAACAATATCAATCCCCACAGTCACATCACCTGCCGATTTTGCCTCTTTGCGGGCAATAATTTGAATTTCAGCAGCATTTTCATTATACGCATCAGCAAGATTGCCTATAGCAATTGTAACTGCATTTTTTGTAGCCGTTGGCGGGTTTCTATGATAATTGGTATTTACTGTTAGAAGCGTGGTTGCAAGACCATGCATAGCTACATCGTTGTGCGTAATGCCTGAAAGTTCTGTAACAGAACTTGCATCTTGGTCTAAGCCTTGTTGTACCAGGTCTGCCACTTTGCCTTTAGCATTCATTTTAAGAACGATTAAGTTGCTGATTTGAATTCCTGTTGCCATTGTAAAACTGATTTAAGTTATTTAAAGTTCAAAAAAAAATATTAATACTAATTACGTAAGAAATTAAAAACTCTTACGAGAAAAAGCGCTGCTAAGTAAGCATTAAATTTTATATTGACAAAATTTCCAATCATAATAATAGTTAAATCCTTGTTAAACTTTTAGGTTAGGCGATTAGCAAGGCTTTCAGCGGGGTGCTTTATTCTGTAATTAGATTTAAGGGGGTTGAATTTAACTTGTAAGCGGCATATTTTAAATTCAAATTTCTTGTTTTTGGGTGAAAATTTAGATGTGTAGTTAATATATACGATAAAATATGAATGTAAAAAGAGTGAAATTAAAGAAATATAAATTACATCATATAATTTATTCTAATTGTTGTTCGCCTAATTTTCATTGGTCCCAATCAGGATTGAAACTCAACTCATTTTTCTAATTCTCAATATCTAGAGTCTGTAGTATCAGCAATCAAATCATAATTAATCAGCGGTTCTTGAATCAGTGTCAGCTGTGTTCTATTTTTCCCTGCTAAACGTCAAAACAGCTTTTGGTCTTGAGATTGCTTCGTGCTTCCCTGCCTGTGGGGCAGGTCAGTTCCTCGCAATGAGGTTTCAAATGGGGGGGGGGGCGCCTCTTGGGTCTTTGAACTTGAAATTTGGGTCTTGCCAAAAAGTCTATTAATCTAGAAGATCCTATATATACACTAAGCACATAATTAGAGCCAAAACCTATGAGGTTTTTAAAACCTAGTAGGTTTTCCAATGAAACAAAATTCCAAAAAACTAACATTCTAAACACCTCCTTGGGTCTTGGAATTTGAAATTTGGGGCTTTTCTTCCTAAAGGCCTAAATTACTAAATGGCTAAAAACCTGAGTTCGGGGTAAGGGTTGTTAATAATACTGCTCAAACTAACAGAAAAACCCTAATTTTGTCGAAAATTAATAATCACCATTATGAAACCCAAATTAAATCATCTGTTCATACTTATGAGTATAATGCTTTCCTTCAATTCATGTAAAAGTCCTGCTACTAAGGACAATAAATCTGTGGCCAAAGACAATTTCAAATACCTGCTCGAGCAGTTTGCCGATGTGAAAATCATTCGCTACAATGTTCCTGATTTTGATTCGCTCACCCTACAACAAAAAGAACTCGTCTATTATCTGAGCGAAGCTGCACTTTGTGGTAGAGACATCATTTTCGACCAAAATTGCAAATATAATCTCCTGGTTCGTCATACGCTGGAAGAAATCGTGAACAACTATAGCGGCGATAAGAATGCCGACGACTATAAAAAGTTCATGGTCTATGTTAAAAGGGTGTGGTTTTCCAACGGAATCCATCATCACTATTCAAATGATAAGTTCATTCCTGAAATATCTAAAGAATACTTTGCACAATTGGTAAAGAATGCTGCTAAAGCCAATTTTCCAATAGAAAAAGGAGAAACGATTGATAATTTTATCGCCCGCCTGACTCCTATTCTCTTCGATCCCACTATTGCGCCCAAGAAGATTAGTCTCGATCCTTCAGGCGATTTAATAAAACAATCGGCAACCAACTTTTATGATGGAGTAAGTGAAAAAGAAGCAGATGCATTTTACAAAAAGATGAAGAATCCTAAAGATTCTACTCCTATATCTTATGGTTTAAACTCTAAACTGGTAAAAGAAAACGCTAAGTTGGTTGAAAAGACTTATAAAATTGGAGGATTATATTCTCCTGCTTTAGAAAAAATCGTGTATTGGCTTCAAAAAGCCCTGGCTGTTGCCGAAAACGACCAACAAAAGAATGGTATTAAAACCTTGATATCCTATTATACCACAGGCGATTTAAAAACCTGGGACGAATACAACCTGATTTGGGTTGAAGACCATTCGAAAGTGGATTTCGTGAATGGATTTATTGAAGTGTATGGCGATCCTTTGGGTAAGAAAGCCACATGGGAATCGGTTGTCAACTATAAAAACATCGAAGAAACCAAAAGAACCGAAATCATCAGTCAAAATGCGCAGTGGTTTGAGGATAATTCCCCTGTCGACAAACGTTTTAAGAAGAAAGAATGCAAAGGCGTGAGTGCAAAGGTAATTAATGTGGTACAGTTGGGTGGCGATTGCTATCCGAGCACCCCTATTGGCATCAACCTGCCCAATGCCGACTGGATTCGCAAGGAACATGGCTCTAAATCGGTAACGATGGAGAACATCACTTACGCTTATGACCAGGCAGCCATAGGAAATGGTTTCCTTGATGAGTTTTGTTATAGCAAAGAAGAAAAAGAACTTTCCGAAAAGTATGGTTTTCAGGCAGGGAACATACATACCGACTTACATGAATGCCTCGGGCATGGTTCAGGGCAGCTTCTACCGGGCATTAGTTCCGAAGCAATGAAGAATTATCACTCCACTTTAGAAGAATCCAGAGCCGATTTGTTTGCTTTGTATTATATTATGGATAAAAAAATGGTTGAATTGGGAGTCCTTCCTAATCTGGATGCTGCCAAGGCAGAATACAATGGCTATATCCGCAATGGATTGATGACGCAGTTGGTAAGAATAGAATTGGGTAAGAATATTGAAGAATCTCACATGCGAAATCGTCAGTTGATTGCCAAATGGTGTTATGAAAAAGGCAAAGCAGAGAACGTAATGGAGTTGAAAGTGAAGAATAACAAAACGTATGTCGTGATAAACGATTACGATAAACTACGTAAACTCTTCGGACAACTCTTAGCCGAAATGCAACGCATCAAATCGGAAGGTGATTTTACGGCAGGAAAGAAAATAGTAGAAGATTATGCCGTAAAAGTCGACCCTGTGTTGCACAAAGAAGTGAAAACTCGTTACGAAAAGTTGAAACTCACTCCTTATGGTGGCTTCATCAATCCGGTACTGAAACCTGTTGTGAAAGATGGTAAGATTACTGATGTTAAAATCGAGTATCCTGAAGATTATTCAGCACAAATGTTGTATTATTCTAAGAATTATTCCTTCTTGCCGATAAAGAATTAAGAGGGACGTCGGAAAAGAAAATAAAAATGCCACCAAGGCTCGAAGGCATAAAGAAACACGAAGAGAAATTCAACCTCTTTCTTCATATTTCATTGTGAATCTTCGAGCCTTGGTGATTTTGTGGCAAGAAAAAGAAAGTCAATTCCGAAGATTACCTACTGAGTACTATCTTTTGAGTGTATTGCTTATTATCAGTAAAAAGCTTTAAGAAATAAACCCCATTGGGTTGGGAACTAATATCAATCGAACTCTCTGAAGTCTGGGTCAGATTAATCAATTTGCCATATACGTTATAAATTTCTATGCTTACAATTGATTTTATTTGATTCAAACCCAAATTAAAAATCCCTGTGCTAGGATTAGGATAAACAATAAGCGATTTTTCTTTATCATTCTCATGAACTGCCCCTGTGAAAGCCACACAACTGCTAATTGTAGATAAATTAATCGTATGCATTTTAGGCAAAATAGAGTCAAGTCCAGGGCCGTTTGTTGCTGTAATGGCCGTTTGGAAAACCATAATAGTATCTTCGGCGGAACTCATCGTCGTTGCGAAAGCACAGATAGTATTATTCCAACCTGCCGAATCAGTTTTTGCTGTTCCAATCTGAGGATTGGTGGAAGGTACGTTCTTTACCCCCATTATTGGACCATTACTCATAAGAAAGAGTCCGTTGTCATTTGTTTCAAGTGACTGAACTACTCTCCCAAACATAAATGTTTGTTTTGCACAGATGATATTTCCACTCGAATCAATTTTTATTACTTCATCGGGAGAAGAAAAAACATAACTTTCGTGGGCAGTCTTATGGAATTTGAAGGTTTGAGTCAAGTCATTAAAATAAGAATAAAGAATTGCATCGTATTTCTTAGCCCACATTAAATTCATACTACTGTCGAGCTTCAAAACATATGCATTATTATTATCACCACCCCTCATAAACAACATCATTTCATTGTTCGAAAAACTAAAATCCATACCTTTTAAATGAAGGTCAGGATATTGAAGTGCAAAACGAGTAGCATCCAAAACGGCACCAGTCGAACTTAATTTTAGTAGAAAAGCATTGTTTTCAAATGAAGGGGGAGGGGGAGGGCTTAAAGTGGATGGGTGGGATTGCGAAAACCCACTTACATAATACCCACTATCAGCCTGTTCTTTTATAGAAAATCCAAAATTATACCAATCGCCTGATGTGTAATTTTTCGACCATTGCAGGTTTCCAATGGCTCCGTATTTAAGTATACTCATGGTGTATAAAGAATAATCAGCATTCGAAAAATAAGCGGTAACTATAGCTCCGCTATCTCTTGTTCCGCAAACCGAAATGGCATCTCCGTATTTTCCAAGCTTATTGGTTTTGGTCCAAAGAGTATCTCCATTTGAATTAAGCTTCACACACAACAAGTCAAAATAGCCACCTGTCTGATTATAAATATTTCCTGCAGCGACAATGCAATTGTCGGCTGTTTCGGTCACGCAATTGAAATCGTTTTGCATCCCAGTATTTTCGAAACTCTTGCCCCATAAAAAAGTCCCTTGGTTGTCCATCTTAATCACTTGCGAAACATTATCATAAAATCCCACCAACACAAAATTTCCGTCATATGTTTGAATAGCGGCTCTTGCTTCTGTGATATGAATAGTATCGTAAATAACTTTAGTGAAATAGTTTTGGGCATTAAGCTCGTTCATTCCGCCAAAAAGTAGTAGGGAAAGGAAAAACAGAATGGTTTTCATGGGAAAAATATTTTAAATGAATAAATCAAATAGAAAAAGAAATCAAAATTACAAAATTAAATTCAATTAGACTATCAATAAAATTTTATTTCAACTTTTCGAAAAGATTAATTCAATCAAATTTAAGCGACACAAACTAGGCATAAACGGATTAATACCCTATGTTTTCTTAAATGAAGCATCTAAATTTGAGGTTTTAAGTCAATTTTTAGAAATGCATATTTTAATCTATTCTTCTACTTCTCTTATTTTCCGGCTTCCTTCATACATTTCAAACTTCACAAAGCGACATTCGAGAGGGCCATTAAATAAATTAATCTTGCTTGAAGGTTTTAAGCCTACAAACTTAAGGGCTTGATAAGCCGAACTGATAATCCAAGCCTCACAGCCAACGAAATTCTGTTTGAGTGTGTCGCCTATGCTTTTATATAACTTAATGATGTCGTCAGGTTGAATTCTCTCGCCATAAGGGGGATTACAAACAATAAAACATTTCTCATTTTTAGGTCGCTGCTCTGCAAAATCTTTTACTTCTAACTGAATATCCTTATGTAACTTCGCATTGCGGATGTTGTGTGAGGCAATTTGAATGGCATTTTCAGAAATGTCTGAACCATATATATTACATTCAGGCTCAACAATATTTTCTACTGCCTCATTTTTGATTTCTTCAAATAACTCTTCGTTAAAATCCTTCCATTTCATAAACCCAAAATATTCACGATAATAAGCTGCAGGAATATTCGAAGCAATCATTGCTGCTTCAATGGTTAGGGTGCCTGAACCACACATAAAGTCCATGAAATCAGTTTTGCGATCCCACCCACTTAATAATATCATGCCTGCAGCCAAAACCTCGCTAATGGGAGCCTCAGAAACGCTTTTCCGATATCCTCTTTTATGAAGCGATGCCCCAGAACTGTCTAATGATACCTGACATTCGTTATTGCTAAGATGAATATTGATACGAACATCAGGAAACTGAGTGTCTACGGATGGACGTTGATGATATTTATTTCTAAAGCGGTCAACTATCGCATCCTTGCATCTTAATGCAACATATTGCGAATGTGTAAACACAGAACTCAGAACTGTTGCATCTACTGCAATGGTATTGCGAAAAGTGAAGATTTTCTCCCATGATATTTTTATCAATTCATCATAAAAATCCTGCTCTGTTGCAATTGTAAAACTAGCAATGGGTTTCAATATTCTTAATGCAGTACGACTAAGATAATTCGCTGCATACAATTGTTTTTGAGTGCAATCAAAGCTCACAGCCCGATTTAATATTTCAATATTACTTACGCCTAAATCATTCAACTCATCGGCGAGTATTTCTTCTAAACCTGCCATTGTTTTAGCAACAGCAGGAAATGTTTGGTTAGTTCTCTTCATATAATAGGCTGCAAATATAAGATTAAGTTGTGAGTTACGAATTTTAAATCAGACTCATAGAGGTCAGGCTTAAAAAGAGTCGAAAAAATGGAATATTGTAATCAATTGTTTATTGAAGAAAACAAATGAATGATAATGTTTTTACAACAAAGTTTCATATTATAATAAATGGTTTCCTTTAACATGAAACAAATTCAACAAAAAAACATAAGATAACATAATATTTACGTATAGAACGCCTGTAAACAGTGACTTTAACGTTAATTCTTGTGATTAAAATAACAAAAGATATACTATGATAAAGTATGCACATAAGGAATACAATATTACTTTTGTCACCTCTATTACTAAACAATCTTCAATGACTATTACCAAAAGTACTATTGCGCAATTTATCACTATTTCGGCTGTAAGTTGTATCATCACTTATTTAGTAAGTGTCCATAATTTTAAAGCTTCAAGTGCCACCACAAATAAGCTTGCTTTAGAAAATAAAAACATGGAATCTTCTGGTGGAGTCTATCAAATAAAACGTATCCAAGGTTTTAAATACATTCAACCCTTGCAATATGCTGAGCCAGAAAATGAAAGTTCGAGATATGGCGTTCTTAAAAACGAAATTCTTCAATCTATTGAAAGCTATAAAAATACAGGGGGCCTTATTTCTGCATCCGTTTATTTGAGAGATTTCAATAAAGCCGAATGGATGGATGCTTATCAAAACGACAAGTTTCATCCTGGTTCATTAATGAAAATGGCAGTACTAATAACCCTTCTCAAAACCGAAGAAAAACATCCCGGATTCATTGAAAGAAAACTCATTCTCAAATCAAAACGAAAGGATTTGCCAACGCAAACTTTCAACTCAAAACAAATTGAAACTGGCAAAGCATATTCTATTAAAGAACTACTGAGCTATATGATGTGTTATTCTGATAATTATGCTACCGATTTATTACATACGGTAGTCGATATGGATGAATACAAAAGAACTTATGATTATATAGGCATTACCTATCCTAATGAAGCTAACAAAAACTATCAAATTACGGCTAGAGAATATTCTAGCTTCATGAAAGTTTTATACAACGCATCTTATCTGAATTCAGATCATTCTGAATATGCTGTTGAATTACTTACAAAATGCGATTTCCTCCTTGGATTTTCCGCAGGTTTTCCTGTGGGAACCCCAATAGCACATAAATTTGGCGAATGGGGACACGGAGATGAATCTCATGAGCTTCACGAAGCTGGCTTTATATACCTAAATAATACAGCCTACCTTCTTGTAGTTATGACTAAAGGCAAAGACCTTAAAAAGCTCCCGGAAATAATTGCGGCACTTGCTAAAATTGTTTATGCAAATATTGAAGATTCAAGCATTCCCAGTTCCAACTCACCTTCATAAAAGCTAATTTCAACCAGAAATTCTAAATTGCTTTTCTTTACTTCCAGCATTATGGTTATAAGCATTTCTTGAAAATCATAGAATTTCTGTTTATTTGAATTAACCCTAATTATATTTGATGAAGTTTGTTTAATCAAAATATAAATTAGTCTACCTTTACCACATCATTACAAAATCAATATATATGAAAATAACAGATGTGTTTAAGTTTAAAAATATGCGTTTTAATAGAATTAAAATCCTAAGAGCTATAACCTTAGTGTTTCTAATAAGTATCAATCTAACTGGATGTTCACAACAAAACATAAATCCCCCTGCCCCCTTATATCCCATCCCCACGGATTACCAGTTAGCATGGCATCAAATGGAAATGAATGTGTTTGTTCATTTTACAATCAATACATTCACGGGAAAAGAGTGGGGTTTTGGTGACGAAAGCACTATGCTTTTCAACCCAGACCAAACTAATGTAAAACAATGGACTAAGGTTTTTAAAGATGCAGGCTTTAAAGGAGTTATACTTACATGTAAACACCATGATGGCTTTTGTTTATGGCCTTCAAAATATACGGAACATAGCATTAAAAATTCCGCCTATAAAAACGGCAAAGGTGACATCGTAAAAGAAATGTCTGTTGCTTGCAAAGAAAAAGATTTGAAGTTCGGAGTTTATGTTTCCCCATGGGATAGAAACAATCTCGATTATGGAAAACCTGCCTACATCGAATATTATCGCAATCAACTAAAAGAGTTAATTACTAATTATGGGCCGTTTTTTGAAATCTGGTTTGATGGTGCCAATGGAGGTGATGGGTATTATGGAGGAAGCAGAGAAAAACGTAAAATTGATGGAGCAACCTATTACAAATGGCCAGAAACTATTAAAATGGTGCAACAATTACTTCCCAAGACAATCTTTTTCAGCGATGCCGGCCCAGGTGTTCGTTGGGTAGGAAACGAAGCCGGTAGTGCAGGGGAAACAAACTGGCATACTATTAATTCCGATTCAATTTATGCTGGAAAATCTGGTATTGAACATTTATTAAATACAGGATCAGCCGATGGTGACAAATGGATACCAGCTGAAAGCGATGTCTCAATTCGTCCTGGTTGGTTCTATCACAAAGAAGAAGATTCCCTTGTGAAAACAGCTCAGCAACTCTTTGAGATTTATCTTAATACTGTTGGCAGAGGTTCCACTCTTTTGCTTAATATCCCTCCAGACCGTAGGGGGTTAATTCATGAAAACGATGTACAGTCGCTTATTGGCTTCCGGAAGTTGCTGGATATTGAATTTAAGTTTGACTTGGCTACTAATGCTTCAATAAAAGCAAGCACTTTTCGAGGGAATAGCAAACTTTATGCACCAGAAAACGTCCTTGATAATAATTCTGAAACCTATTGGGCAAGTAATGATAATGAAACAACAGCTATCATCGAAATCACGCTCAAACAAGCTTCTATAATAAAGTACATTCTACTTCAGGAATACATCAAATTGGGACAAAGGGTCAAATCTTTTAAGGTGGAAACTATGGTAAATCAAAGATGGCAAACCCTTGTTGAGGGCACAACTATAGGCTACAAACGTATATTGAAATGTAAGCCGATTGAAACTAATAAAATAAAAGTATCTATCATAGATGCAAAGGCTTGCCCGCTAATATCCAATATCAGCCTTTATTAAAAAAGGAGAAACATTTATTTCAGTAGAAGTATTCTAGTATAAAGACTGACGTTTTAATAGCCAAGGCAATAATATCTGCCTATAGCCTTTATTGATGTCAGCATCAACAAAATCAATATGATATTGATTACAGCGTAATTTGATTTCCTTTTTAAACTCAGCAATGTTGCTAATGTATTGCTTCTTAATATCTGTTGGATTCAGCTTAATCTCATCTCCGCTTTCCATGTCAATAAACTTGTGCATACGATTGCTAAAGTCGAGATTGTATTCTAAACTTTCATCTTTTACATGAAATAATATTACCTCATGTTTATTATGACGCAAATGCTGCAGTGCACTAAAAATTTCGTTGGTCTTATCCATGTTATCCATCATATCACTAAAGATAATTACTAATGAACGTTTATGGATATTTTCAGCAATCGTATGTAATGAAGCAGCAATTTCAGTTTCTTTTTTCTTTTCTTTGTTGTAGGGCTGAAGAAGTTGCTCTAATTGAGCTAAAAGTAGCTTGTAATGTTGCGGAGTGGAACGAGCATTGAGATGTTGTTCGATTGTGTCAGAGAATACAGTAAGACCGGTTGCATCGCGTTGTTTGCGTTGCAACAACATTATTGAAGCAGCAGCAACAGCAGAAAAAGCAATTTTATTTAAGTTCTCCTGGGTAATCTTGTCTGTGATTGGGAAATACATAGAAGAAGAAACATCAATAATTAATTGACATCTGAGGTTAGTTTCCTCTTCAAATCGTTTTACATACAATTTATCGGTGCGCCCAAACAATTTCCAATCGATGAAACGTGTTGATTCCCCGGAATTATATGCCCTGTGTTCAGAAAACTCTACAGAAAATCCATGATAAGGACTTTTATGAAGTCCAGTAATAAATCCCTCTACTGCCTGGCGTGCAAGCAATTCAAGAGATCCAATGGAAAATAGTAAACTATTATCGAGTTGAATGCTCAAAGTAATAAAAGGTAATAAATGCTTTTAGAGCAATGATTCTAATTTGACAATTAAAGCGTTTTTTGGAACTGCACCAACTTGTTTGTCGACGACTTCTCCATTATTAAAATACAAAATTGTAGGAATATTTCGTATTCCGTAGCGTGATGTAATTCCTGGGTTGTGGTCAACATTAACCTTCCCTACAACAGCTCTTCCTTCGTATTCAACAGCAATTTCGGCAACATAAGGACCCACCATTCGGCAAGGGCCACACCATTCTGCCCAAAAATCTATTAATACAGGTTTATCAGATTTGATAACCAATTCTTCGAAATTGTTATCGTTGATTTCTAATGCCATAATATTGTTTTTTAAATTAAATTACGTTTTACAAATATAGATGTTCTTTCGATATAAAAAAGATTTCTACTAATTTATTTTGAATTTTATGTTTTTCAGAGCAGATAAACTCGTGATGAAATTCTTTGGATCAACTAGATATTTCTTTGAATTCAGATCAATATTCAATTGTTCGTTCGCGTCAAGCACAAGGAAATGTAAAGGACACTTTCCTGTATTTTTCTCCATCAATTCTTTCAGTTTATGGGTCAATTGTTGATTAATTTCAACAACGGGGATGAAAAGACAAATATTCTGAGTGAATTTATTCATTACATCCTGAAGTAAAAACATCTGTGATATCTTTACTTCAAACTGGTCGCTCGATTTCCAGCGGGCTTGCACTTTCCCTTTAATCATCAAGTAATAGCCTGTGTCGAGGTAGTTTTTGTATTTTATATAATCTTCCGAAAATAATGTAAGTTGAACATTATCGTGATAATCTTCTATGACAATACTACAAAATGGTTTCCCGTTTTTATCAGATTTATGATTTGCGGAGGAAATTATTCCTGCAAAGCAAACTTCCTTATTTTGTAATGGTTTCAAATCCTTGCTTAAAATACCCAGTCCTGTATTTGTGAAGCTATCGATTTCAACTTTATAATCATCTAAAGGATGTCCTGAGATGTAAAACCCAGTTACTTCTTTCTCAAATTTAAGTTGTTCGAGCTTGGTCCAAGGCTTACAACTGGGAATAGGTGGATCGGAAAGCACTTCTGACGTAGTTTCTCCAAATAAAGATTGTTGATTACTATTCATTTTTTGCTGAACATTTGAAGCATATCGAATGATTTTTTCGATAAATGTTACCTCATCATTGTTCTCGGAAAAGAAAAACTGTGCCCTATGTGTCGATTCGAAGCAATCAAAAACACCACCTTTTGCCATGGCTTCTAAACTTCTTTTATTGCAATTGCGAAGATTCACCCTTAAGATAAAATCAAAAATACTTTTATAAGGTCCGTTTTGGTTTCTTTCCAAGACAATGGATTCAACAGCAGCTTCGCCGACTCCTTTAATAGCACCCATCCCAAATAGTATTTCTCCCTTTGGATTTACTGTGAATTTCATTACACTTTCGTTAATGCTAGGACCAAGGACTTCAATCTTTTGCTTACGACAATCATCGATAAGCATAGAAATTTCCTTTATATCGTTTAGTTTATGTGTTAGAACAGCCGCCATAAACTCAGCTTTGTAATGTACTTTTAAGTAGGCTGTTTGATAGGCGATAAATGAATAGCAAGTTGAATGTGATTTATTGAATGCATATTCGGCGAAAGCTTCCCAGTCGGACCAAATTTTATCTACCTTAACTTTTTCAAATCCATTTTTCTCACACCCTGCAAAGAATTTCTCCTTCAACTCGTCCATCTCCTTTTTCTTCTTCTTACCCATTGCCTTACGCAATGAATCAGCCTGACCCTTGGTGAAATTCCCCAACTGTTGCGAAAGAAGCATTACTTGTTCCTGATAAACTGTAATTCCATAAGTTTCTTCGAGATAAAGCTTCATTTCAGGATAAGCATATTCGATAGGTTCTCGGCCAAACTTACGATTGATAAATTGAGGGATATATTGCATAGGCCCTGGACGATAGAGGGCATTCATGGCAATGATATCTTCAAAGCGATCGGGTTTTAAATCTTGTAAATATGCACGCATTCCGTCCGATTCAAACTGAAAAACTCCGGTTGTGTCGGCTCTGCTAAAAAGTTCATAAGTTGCAGCGTCGTCGAGCGGGATTTTATCGATATCTATCGTTATCCCATGTCGTTTATGGATGTTTTCTAAAGCATCATTAATAATGGAAAGCGTTCTTAATCCAAGAAAATCCATCTTAAGTAAACCTGCATATTCAACCAATGTGCCTTCATATTGAATTACGGGCATATTGGTGTCTTTGGCGGTGCAAAGAGGTACATGATCAATAAGTGATTCGGCAGCGATGATGATTCCACAGGCATGCTTTCCTACGCTGCGGGTAGAACCTTCCAGTTTTTGAGCAAAGTGAAGAGTTTTACGGGTTAAATCATCGCCCTTGAGGCTAGCATTTAACAACTCAGGCACCTCCTTAAATGCACTACTTAATGTAGTGCCGGGTTTTTCAGGGACAAGCTTGGCGAGTTTGTCAGATTCAGACAAGGGGAGCTTCAATACTCTTGCCACATCTCTAATAGCTGACTTGGCTGCCATGGTGCCAAAGGTGGCTATTTGGGCAACCTTGTCCTGACCATACTTATTGATAACATATTCTATAACTCTTTCGCGACCTTCGTCGTCGAAGTCGATGTCCATATCGGGCATGGATACACGTTCGGGGTTTAAGAATCTCTCGAAAAGCAAATTATACTTAATGGGGTCGATATTGGTGATGCCAATGCAATACACTACAACCGATCCTGCAGCAGAGCCTCGTCCCGGACCAACTCTAACTCCCATGCTTCTTGCTTCTCTGATGAAATCGGAAACAATGAGGAAATAGCCTGAGAAGTCGGTTTCGTTCACTACATTCAATTCGAATTGAATGCGGTCGCGTATTTCATCAGTCATATCAGGATAGCGCTCAGCAGCTCCTTCCCATGTTAGTTTTTCGAGCAACTGAAATTGAGTGTCGAATCCTTCAGGAATTGGAAAGACGGGCAGCATCACATTTTTCTCCAATTTATACGATTGAATCTTATCGCTAATTTCCTGAGTGTTTGAAATGGCTTCGGGGAAATCGGCAAAAAGTTCTGCCATTTCTTCGGGCGTTTTCAGAAATTCCTGCCCCGAATAATGCATGCCTTCGTTTGAATCTTCTTCGCTGTTCGTATTTAAGCAGACCAACAAATTGTGGGCTTCCGCATCATCAGCATTGATAAAATGCACATCATTAGTCGCTATACATTTGATGCCATTTTTACGAGATAGTTGCATTAATGCTTCATTCACCAGGGCTTGCTCGGGAAGACCATGGCGCTGCAGTTCCAAATAAAAATCATCCTTAAATATATTATAATACTTTTCGATGACTTCTTCCGCTTTGCTCAAATCAAATTGATAGTTTGAAAAATCCATATCCGAAGGCATCAAATTATATTGCCTAATCGAACGAGGCACTTCTCCACCTAAACAAGCCGTGGAAGCAATAAGCCCCTGATGATATTTATTTAATAATTCGATATCAACACGGGGTTTATAATAATGCCCATCTAAATAACTTGTTGAAACCAGACGCGAAAGGTTTTTATAACCTTCGTAATCCTTTGCCAATAGAATTAAATGGAAACCGCTACGGTCCTCTTTTGCTTTTTTATCTAAATGCGACCTAGCTGCCACATACACCTCGCAGCCAACTATAGGTTTAATGCAATTTCGCTGAGCTTCTTTTACAAAACTAATCACCCCATACATGGCCCCATGATCCGTAATAGCCACAGATCTCATTCCTGTTGCTATCGATTTTTCCATAATTCTTCCTATATCCGCAAAACCATCGAGAATTGAGTATTGTGTATGAACATGAAGATGAGTAAATTCTGACATTGGGGGAACTGAATTATAATTTTATATATTTGGTTTCTAGAGATTTGCTTCGCTATGATTTCTCAAGCTAATTGCCCGATAAAATTACTGTTTATTATGTTTGGAGGATAGTTTGTTGAAAAATAATTAAAAGTTTTGTTGATTTGATGTTTTGGAAATTCGAAAATTGCTGATTTGTTGAATAGGATATGACTATGCTTTTATTAAAGCATTGCCACAGATTCACAGATTGGTTTTATTGAAAATAAAATTGCAATAATTGCAAGGTAAATTGAAATTTTTGTCACTTGACATAAAACGACCATCACTTTCCATTTAACGACCATCAACAGTCATTTAACGACCATCAACAGTCATTTAATGACCATCAACAGTCATTTAACGACCATCAACAGTCATTTAACGACCATCACTTGTTATTTAACGACCATAACTTGTCATTTAACGACCATCAACAGTCATAAAACGACCACCAACAGTCATAAAACGATCGTCACTTCTTATTTAACGACCGTCAACAGTCATTTAACGACCATCAAGAGAGAGACAATAAGTAATGATTTGATTTGTAGGTGGGTAATGATATATTTTTAAAATATATTTTCAATATCTTAGTTGTTATTTTCAGCTATTTTGATTGCTTTAAAGGCGAATGAAGAAAAAAATAAATTAATTTAAAAAAAAAAGATTGTATGTTTGGATATTATATTATCTTTGTACCCTAGAAGTAAGTATTTTTATAACTAAAATTATTTGATATGACCAATACAGAACAAGCGAGAGATACCATGTATACTGCACTGTTTGAGGAATTAACAGCAGATAGTGATCAGTATGATGGTAACGAAGATTTCATGGAAGAAGCGGCTGATTACATGGAAGATTATGCAGCTTATAAAGTTTCATTAGCGGCTGCAAATGTGAATAATAGCGGTTTTTCGGCCGAAAAATTAGAAGCCAAACAGCTTTTAGCAAGTTTTACGTCGAATCTTTCGGGTAAGGCTTTTGTTAAGTTTAATAAATTGGGAAAGCTCAGTCTTGCTGAACAATTGCATACTGAGCCAACTGATTTTACAACAGAATCGGATGCACAATGTGGTGCTAATGCGCAAGCTGACCATAATTTGATGTTTACTAATCTTGCATTATTGACTCCTACCAATACCGTTACGGGTGCAAATCTTGTTACTTTACAAGAAAAAATAGATTCTTTTAAAAGTATTCAAGGTACAAGCGAAACGGTGCACGAAGTTTCTACTTTGCTGACAAAAGAATTTAAAAGTAAGGCTAAAATATTGAAAAGCCATATCCCCAATTTTAAATATTTGTGCAGAGACTATGAAGAAAGTAAACCGGATTTTTTCAAACGTATGAAGGGAAGCATGGTGATTCCTACTATAAATGTGCATCATACTTATCTCGAAATACATGCTGCATCGCCAAGTGGCGTTGCTGTGCCAAATGTTTTATTTACTTTAACCAATGCCAAAAAATCGGCAACCACCAATAGCGAAGGGAATGCTACTATTGAAGAGGTAAAAGCTGGGCAAGATATTTTAACCGGAACCTTAAACGGGGCAGTTGTAGTTACCATGAATGTTACTATTAAGAGGGGAACTACTAATCATGTGAATGTGGTGATAGGTTGAGGAGTTTTAAGTTTTAAGTGTTAAGATTTAAGTTTTAAGTTGTCCGTTGACCACGCCTGAATGAGGTTGAGGTTGAGGTTGAGGGAAAAGGAAAATCCCGCTCTTTTTTTTGGAAGGGCGGGATTTTTTGTGTTTGGGAGAAAATAGCAGATGCTAAAAAAATATTTTGAGGAAGTGGATACTTAGGCAAATTTAAATTATCACCTATTTTAATTTATGGTATGAAATGACGTTAATTTGGTATACCTAAGATTTTTTGATTAGAATGGCGAAGGTATTCCCAAATCTTTACAGATTTTCATGCACAATTTATTTTTGATTTCTTTATGACGTGGAACTGTCGATATTCTATTGTTGACCGTATTAATATAAACACTATGATTTCCACCTTCTCCGAGAAATACACAACGATGTGTCCTTAAATACCTAATAAAATCAACAATTTTCATTAGGCAAAAACAATATCTTCTTTTATATAATTATGCTCAGATTTATAGCCCTTTTTTAATTCATTTTCTGCCATTGAGCGGCGCGTTTCCATAATCAAATTGAGAGCTTCAAGGAGATTTGTTTTTGCTTCTTCTATTGTTTCGCCCTGAGTGTTTACGCCCGGAATTTCTTCTATATAAGCAATGTACCCATATTCTTCATCGGGTTCAAAAACAGCAGTCAATTTCAGATTTGTTTTCATTTTAAATCGTTTTTGCAAAATTACCAATATTTCCATTCATTGTTTCCTTTTTTCTTATATTTTTTTTCTGAGTCAGGGTTAAGGTTGAGGGAAAAGGAAAATCCCGCTCTTTTTTTTGGAAGGGCGGGATTTTTTGTGTTTGGGAGAAAATAGCGGAGGCTGAAGAAATACTTTGAGGAAGTGGATACTTAGGTAAGCTGAGATTAGCTTTAAAATATAAATGGACATACTAATATCTGATAATTTAAATTTTCGTACTTTTATAAATCAATATATTTTTATGAATGCATCCTTATTATTTAATAGATTTCAGAATTTGCCCTCAAAAGCTCAAAACGAAATAGCTGATTTTATTGAATTTATTTCAATGAAATATTTGCAATCAGGTAAAAATATCAAAAAGAAACCGGTCAACACTGATGACTTTAAGTTTAATTGGGAAGGTAGTTTATCAGAATATAAATCGACATACTCTTCTGTGGATATGCAACATAAGGCAAGCGAATGGAGAAGTAAATATAAGTAACAAAGCTCCCCTCTTTTCAAAAGAAGGAAGCTTTAATTATCAAATAATAAATATGAATTGTTAAGGTTTATAATTTCCCCAATATTCTTTTGGTGTTACAATTTTAGTATTCTTATATTTGGCAATAGTGAAATCATTTGTGTTTCCTGTAATTAGATAATCTGCATTGCTTTCATCGGCTAATTCAAGGAGTTTATTATCATCCTTGTCTTTAATAATATCCAATTTGATTTCAGGTGTATATATTGTTGATTTTTCTTCAATCTCAACTAATAGTTGTTCTGCTTTAGTAACAAAGTCGGGGTACTTCGCAAATTTATCTCTGTTTAAAACGTCATAGTATTCTTCTAATAATTCGTCAGAAATACAAAGTGTTATTTTACTATCAAAGAATAGTTCGTCAATTATAAGAAACGGATAAGACCGTTGAATTAGTGCAGAGACTAAGACATTGGTATCAATTACGATTTTTTGCATTTTGTCTAACTGCCTTTACTTCATTCGTAATATCATCCATTGTCATTTTTGAAAGTCCATATTTCTCTGATAATTCAACACATTTATGTAATGTTTGTCGGGAAATTTCCTTGCTGACAATATCAATGAATTCAGTAAAAGTCAAATGGTCTTTCTTTATTCCAAACTTATCAAATTCGAGTTCAGATATTGAGATGTTTAATGTTTTCATTTTAAAGACTTTTTTTATATTGTAAAAACTCAACGAGTACTAATTTAGTATTTCGATTTATAAGGAACAAATATACAAATATTTATTCGATATGACATTTTCGAAAAAAGATTGCTGTAAAATCAAAGATTCCATCTTTCCATAAGATGGAATCTTTTTTACTAATAAAGAATAATATCTTATTCAGCCCTCACAATCTCATTGCCCCTCAACACAGGCACAACTGCTGCGAGGTCGTTGGTTAAACAGTAGGGGATAACATCCTCAAATCCCATACGGGTCAGGCGCTGGTTGTAGGGAAAAAGATAAATCCACTCTTAGGTTAGGGCGGGATTAATCATTTGTATTGAATAAATTTGATAAACCAAATATTTTGTATCTTTGCATAAATAAATAGGAGTATGAATACAACAGCTTTAATTACGAAAATTAGCTCTTTGCCTCCATCAATGCTGGAGGAGGTTAATGATTTTGTGGATTTTTTAAAAACGAAAACTAAGAAAGAGCCGATTAAAGAAAGGAAATTTGGGTGTGCAAAGGGTTTAATAGTTATGCATGATGACTTTGATGCGCCCCTTGAAGATTTTAAAGAATATATGTAATGGATATTTTGTTAGATACTCATGCTTTAATATGGTTTATTAATGGTGATAAGCAATTACCAGATAAAGCCATTAATCTTATTAAAGACCTTACCATAAATTGCTTTGTCAGTGTTGCTTCTATATGGGAAATAGCAATTAAATTGTCGTTAGGCAAACTTGAATTGAATGGAGGGTTTGAAGATATTTCAAAAATAATGAGTCAATTTGATATAGAGTTGCTTCCCATTACCTTCGAACATATTCAAAAGCTTTTGACCTTGGATTATCACCATCGTGATCCATTTGACAGAATCATAATTTCGCAAGGGATGGTTGAAAAGTTAGTAATTATTTCGAAAGATGAGAATTTCCCAAAGTATTATTCGAAAGTAATTTGGGAAAGATAGGGTTTATTATTGAATGGAATATTTTAATAATTACAAGTATTCCAAAATGATAATACTATTAAGCCTTTACAATCTCATTATCCTTCAACACAGGCACAACAGGGGCAAGGTCGTTGGATAAACAGTAGGGGATGACATCCTCAAATCCCATTCGGGTTAGGCGTTGGTTGTGCAGGGCTTTATTGATGTAATGATTGAGGTCGCGGCGGGCAATCGACCATAAGTCTAATGCTGCTGATACAGAGTCGCAGATGTTTTCAAATTCATTATTGGCAAGCAATTTCTCGCATAAGGCACCAGCAAACACGCTATCTTCAAGATTCATCTTGTTTTTCCAGCCTGAGCAAAAGATCACTACATTTGTATGCTGAGCAATAAGCCATTCGGCAAGTATGCTGATATTTACGAATGCCCCAATGGCCACCTGATCGGCAGTTTTAGCCATCTCGATGGTTTGTGTGCCATTGGTTGTGGTCATTACAATTGACCTTCCCATCACATTTTCTTTGGTGAATTGGGTTGGCGAATTCCCCAAATCTGCAATATCGAGTTTGATCCCTTCGCGTTCTCCAGCAATCAGGTATCCTGTTCCAATATAAGTTGAAGCAATATCCACTGTTGGCACAGGGATGATTTTGTTTGCCCCATTATAAAGGGCCGTGCAAATTGAAGTGCTGGCTCTGAGAATATCAACAACAACAGTGATGTAGTTTTCCTGCGTCAGTTTATACTCATAAAGAGGCGGGGCAAAACAGACCTCGACAGTTGGCTTAGTGTTAGGCATAGCTGCGCTTAGCCTTTGTAAAAAGGAAATTTAACCACTTTGGCTTTTAATACTTTTTCGCGGATTTTAATATAAATTTCGCTGCCTTCTTTTGCGTAGGTTGGAGGAACATAACCCATGCCAACACCAATCTTCACAGAAGGGCCCATGGTGCCTGAAGTAACGATTCCGATAGAGTTTCCTTCAGCATCACAAATTTCATATTCATGACGGGGTATACCTTTGTCAACCATTTCAAAACCAACAAGTCGGCGGCTAACCCCATTTTCTTTTTGTGCTGATAAAACTGCTTTGTCAATAAAATCTTTTTCGTTGGTGAACTTGGTAATCCAGCCTAAACCAGCTTCAATAGGGGAGGTGGTGTCGTCAATATCATTGCCATATAAACAATAGCCCATTTCGAGGCGTAAGGTATCGCGGGCAGCCAATCCAATAGGTTTTACGCCAAATTCTTTTCCTGCTTCATACACTGCATTCCAAATTACGGCAGCATCTTCATTTGCAAAATATATTTCACAACCACCCGAACCAGTATAACCTGTTGTGGAAAGAATTACATCTTTAATCCCTGCAAAATCCACCTTCTTGAAAGTGTAATATTCCATATCAGTGATAGTGGTTTCGGTAAGTTTTTGCATTGCTTTTAAAGCAAGCGGACCTTGAATGGCCAATTGTGAAATCTCATCAGAGGCATTGTATAAAATGGCTCCCATTTTATTTTGAGCATTACACCAAGCCCAGTCTTTATCGATGTTGGCGGCATTTACTACCAACAAATAAGTTTCATCATTAATTTTGTAAACCAATAAATCATCAACTATGCCACCTTTTCCATTTGGGAAACACGAATATTGTACTTTCCCATCCCATAATTTTGAAGCGTCATTTGAAGTTACCCATTGAACAAATTCAAGGGCTTTGGGACCTTTAACCCAAAACTCACCCATGTGAGAAACATCGAATACACCGAGTGTCTTTCTAACCGTTTCGTGTTCTGCTGAAACTCCTTCATATTGAACAGGCATGTTGTATCCTGCGAATGGAACCATTTTTGCACCCAGTGCTTCGTGAAATTGAGTAAATGCTGTATTTTTCATTGGTATTTGAAATTTTTAGTATGATTATTTAGAGAGGCAAAGGTATAAATACTTCACGAAGTTGAGAAAATTAATAATGAATAATGAAGAATTAATATGGATTGAAAACTTATATCATTGTATTATTAATACTTCTGAAGATAAATATTTATAATCGTCTGCTTTATAATTGAAGTTTTATCTTATAAATCGTACTTATCCATCAAGTAAATCAATGCGGCCATGGCAGCTGCTCCCATTTGAAGTTCGCGTTTGTTTACGTTTTCGAATGTGTCGTTTCCTGAATGATGATAATTAAAATAGGCTTGAGAATTTGTGGAAAGTCCGATGCAAGTAGCGTTTAAATCCTTGAGATGCTTGATGTCAACTCCACTGTAACCTTTAGAGAATTCATAAATACCCATGGGTTTGAAGTATTTAATATAGGGGAGCCACACATTCACTTTTTCTTCGGTAGTGTCAAATGTAAAACCTTTTGGTAATAATCCTCCTTCATCCGACTCTAAAGCGGCATAATGTTTTTCTTTTTTATCCTGAGCCATCTTCACATAAGCGGCGCCACCCCTCTGAGCGATTTCTTCATCCATAAACATCACAAAACGCAGGGTTCTTTTAGGTTTAATGCCTAATTTAATGAATAAGCGGGCAATTTCAATAGTTTGAACACAACCTGCTCCATCATCGTGTGCCCCTTCGCCTAACCACCACGAATCGATATGTCCACCAATCGTAATGATTTGATCAGGATAAACACTTCCCTTGATTTCCCCAATCACATTATGCGACCTTACATCCAGTGCCGACTCGCACATAGTCCTGAAAAAGAACTGTAGCAGGGGGTTTTTCTTGTTTTCTTCACTTAAAATATCAGCATCTTTTGTACTGATGGCAATGGCAGGAATTTTAGGATAGGCGCTATCGTAATGCATCACACCCGTGTGTGGAAACTTATCGTTACTCAAGGTTAAGGACCGAACTATCACTCCAACAGCTCCATATTTTGCAGCTTCTGCGGCGCCATGCACCCTTTGATCAGCAGCGCCACCATAGGCTTCAAAAGTATTAAGAAAGGAAGGATCCATGGGACGATTGAAGAAAATTATTTTACCCTGAATGGTCCCTTTTCCAATAGCCGCAAGTTCTTTAAAAGATTTAACTTCTATGATTTCCGCCTTTATCCCTTTCCAGTCGGTTCCTATCGATTCCCCTAAAGCACAAACGGCCACATCTATCTTTCCCTGAGTTGGGGTATAATACCAGGCTTGTTCTTTGTAATCCCCTGCCGACCATTTATGAACCATGATTGGCTGTTTGTACACCGTATCCATGCCCATGGTTTCCATGACTTTCTTCGACCACTCAACAGCCAGGGCTGCCTGAGGCGAACCCGCAATACGTCCACCAATATTCTTGCATAAATACCAAAGATTTTGATACATCACATCACTTATAAAGGTCTCTTTGGTAAGTTTATCTATCAAAAGCGAGTCAGCATCTTGTGCTTTGATGCTTTTGATGGGAATGAAAAACAGCAAAAGAACAAATGCAAAAAGCAAAAATGCTTTGACTTTAAATAATTTCATCAGAAATAGAATTTTTAAATGTAATCTGATGAATTGCCTTAGGAATTTCAAGGGCGCGCATCCCCCAATGTGAAATAAACAATTGCTTGCAATCGAAAACAGCATTTTCTTTTGCAGCAAGAAGATTTTTTTGAAACAACAAAACATAATCTTTCATGTCCTGATACACATCAGCAATAAACTCTGCCAAGCTGGTTTTGATAGAAGTTTCAGTGCCACTTATGCTATCTTCGATATAATAAAAGAGATCATTGCCCTTCAATTTCGTTTGTAGAGTGGTGAAAATAGCTTCCCATTGTTCTTCATTTACAAAACGTTCGGAGGCCGAATTATCTTCTAGAACAATGTCAGGCATTAAAACTCCCTTTAAATAAAGTAAGGGGCAAATTCTGTGATAATAATGAAGAATATCCTGAGGTGTATGCTTTTCGACTGATTCGGTGAACAGACAAAACTCGTGAGCTACGGTGAGCATTTCGAGTACATTTTTCGATTTAACGATTTCTAAATTCATAAGTTTGGTGTTTGCAATTTTAATGCCTGAAATATTCCACGAAATTATAAATTTACACCGAATAGCAAAATGTTTTTATTCGTGAAACTAAATTTTTACGAGCGACAGCAAAGTGAAAATTTTAAGTTGAACAAATCCCGACAGCATAGCTCGTCGGGATAAATGAGTTTAATCCTCTGCTTCTTGAGGCGAATAGATTAATTATTCGATTTTTACATAGGAACTTCCATCAATAGGAATTCCGAATCTGAAACTGCCTCAATTTGCACCTTATCAACATTCCATATTCCAAAACCATCTCGAGGTTCCATTTGCTGTTCGTTCACTTTAATACTTCCGCTAATGACAAAAACATAAAGACCGTTTTTTTTGTCTTTAAATTGATATTCAGTAGAAATCTTTTTATCGAATTCGCCCAAATGAAACCAGGCATTTTGATGAATCCACACTCCTTCGTCATCTTTATTGGGCGAAACTATTTGTTGTAATCTGTTATGATACTCTTCGGGGTCTAAAGTGATTTGATCGTAACGGGGAGTAACGTTTTGCTGATTTGGCATCACCCAAATCTGAAGAAATTTCCCTTGTTTATCTTTATTATGATTATATTCGCTATGTTGAATCCCTGTGCCTGCGCTCATAACCTGTATATCGCCTTTTTCAATAACAGTAGTATTTTGCATACTATCGCGATGTTCTATGGCCCCTTCTAAAGGAATGGAAATAATTTCCATGTTTTTATGAGGATGTGTATCGAAGCCCTTTGCTGCATCTATAATATCGTCGTTTAATACCCTTAAAACACCGAAACTCATACGGTCGGGATTGAAATAGTCGGCAAAACTAAAGGTGTGACGGCTGATAAGCCAGCCATGATTGGCTTTGCCCCGGCTTTCTGATTTATGTAAAATAGAGTTCATCTTTTTTATCTGTTAGTGGATATATTCAGCTAAACAAAAAATTATGATTAATGTTTTTCATTAAAGTAAAAATGTTTTTCATCTCTATTCTTCATTTCCACATAAACTTTTGTTTGAATAATGTCTGACCATTATTGGAAAACTATTCATGTTAATAATACCAATTAAAAGATTTCTAAGATTTTGGAATGATGCCTATAGAATTCATTTAGCAGAGGTTTAATGATTCTATTATTCATTTATTTGGATCCATCCAAACAGCATGCCGATGCTTGAGTCTGTCGAAACCTACAATGAACAAAACGCACAATAATTCGAATTCTTTATCGGTTGTTTAATATTTTTTTTCTAATCAGATTTTCCCTACTCATCAGGCTTTTCAGGCTTAGTTCGTTTTATATCTCAATCAATTCATAATTCTTAATTTTCATTGTCAATTCTCCCTTGTCAATTGTCAATTATTTCCCCGGCCACTGCGAGCTAACCCCCTCCGTCAATCTCGGCTCAAACAGATTAAAGTCCAAAGCATCCACCCAACCCCCACCATCAAAGTCAGCATCATAAAAACCAACCGAACCGGCCGTCAAATCAGGTTCAAACATATTAAAGTCCAAAGCATCCACCCAACCACCATGGTCAATATCACCCAAATAGAAAGCCCAAACATTAGGAGCCACCTGCACTTGCCCATTTAACCCATAAGCCTGCATCGCATCCATAGTAAAATCATAGGTAATATTCTGATTATTGAAAGGCACAGGCACAGCCGACCAGGTCTGCAAATGATTACGATTCTTGATAGCAATATAATAATCACTACTATCAGCACATGGCATAGCAGAAGTAACAATGCCATTAGTAGCAAGAGCAAGATTATTCTCACTGCAAACAGAAGCATAAGGCGCTGTAGCCTGATGCAACTCCAAATCAATCTTATCAGCAATTCCAACGCCCCATTTGGGCAAACCCGTATTACCATCAACCGCTTCCCTCAACATATTAGTATTATTATCAAATAATCCTTCCAAATAAGCTTTAACGTTAAGCGACCTGCTATTAAAATACGTTATCCCCAATCGATCTTTGCTTTCACATCCCCCTGGCTTTTGGCTAGCATAATAAGTCGATCCACCTACTAAAGCTTGACTCATACTAAGCATGTTACCCCACACAGGAGCATCATACCACTTAATATTACTTCCGCTCACAGCCAAGCTTGATATTGAAGCCGAAGGACAAATAGATTGTGGAGTGCTCCCAACAGGCATCCCTGGATCTCCCGAAGTGACTACAACACTATCAGGTAAATAAATTGTGGAACCCATTAAGTAAGTATAACTGCAGGTATACTCCCCTGGTTCTGTAACAAACCAAGCCATAGACTTACCCCAACCATGACCAGTATAATAATCACTACTATTCTTTCTTCGTAAAATATAATCACCTCCAATAATTGTCGAATCCATATAAATCATAACAGGTGTTCCATTAGGGCAATATACACCCCCTCCCTTTAGGCTATGAGTAGGATTTTGAATAACAATCGGTGCAATTCCATGTCCATCAAGAAATGGTGGTGGACTACTGACTCCGAAGTAGGTTTTATTATTATAATACGTATAAGAAGTTTGATTAATATTTATATTGGTGGCAACATTACCGATATAGGCTCTTACAATGCAGGGGAATGAACTATCTGCATCAGTTCGTGAAAATGATAAAAATGAAGTACCGTCATAAAATTGTACGCTATTCGTAAGTCTTACACGCATAATTCGCTTATTATATATTGATGAAGTGAAAATTGTCCCACTTCCCGATGCAACAGTTTTGGGTTTAATCTTAATGGTTTTAAGCCCCATTGCTGGTCCTACAACAGATATATCTGCATTGGTCTGTCGTTGTGCTAAATTAATATTGCTTTGTGTCCCCGAAACAATAGAAACTGTGGGGTTACCTCCATTAAGGATAGAACTATTAAAATATACACCCAATTGTATATCTGCCAATTCAAGCTGGGCAGGGATAGAATTACTTCCTCTATATACCATATAAATATCAAACTCAAAATGACTATTATCTGTGGCATATGCATTTTTTATTTCCAAATTAAAAAAGGGCCATTGATAAGTGTTAAATGAAGTTTCCTGGCTATAAGTCGTATCACCCCCAAGAATAGTATAGGCTTTAACCCAATAGTAAGTATTGGATAATAATCCAGTTACCACAGTACTGAAATTACCAACCCCACTACCTGATATTTTTTTAAAAGACGAACTATCCGAAAACATCGGATGTGGATGCCTTGCATATAAATACCCATTGCTTGTTACCGGCCCTGCACAAGTAGAGCTTATACTTGAATTAAAATTTGCACTGCTTTGTTGTATATTATTAACAAGCAATATAGTCGCTGTTTGAACAGAATTACGTGTATAAAACACTTTCACTGGCAATCCGTCCACACTCTCACATCCATTCACACTCTTTACATAATAAGTCTGCCCGTTAACAAGTTCTTGCGAAGGCGATAATAAATTACCCCCTGTATTGGCATCATACCAATGTACGATTGGAGTACTATTGTATAAATGTATATTTCCCACTGTGGCAAATGTGCAAAAATATTGAATGGAGTCACCCATTGGTGGTCCTGCCGGCACATTCCCAATAGTAACAAGTATAAGCTGTCTATTGAAACTTTCACAACCATTTAATGTTTGACTGGCATAGAAAATTGTATCATTTGTAATAATGGTATTTGTTGGCAATTCTGTTCCTCCGGTCGAGGCAGTATACCATCGTAACTCTGTGCCTGAAATTGCTAAATTCGAAATAGTAGTACTATTGCAAAAAGCTTGGAGGCATAGAGCATCAGGAGGTGGAGTTATGGTCAATGCAATTTTCACCCCTAATCTATCCTTCCCTTCGCATGTGCCATTCGTTTGACTTGCCCAATAAGTTGTTCCATCTGCTAAATTACTCAAATTATAGAGTATATTCCCCCCAATTTGCGCATCATACCACTTAATATTGTTTCCAGTAATAGCAAGATCAATTATTTTAGCTCCCTGGCAAAAACTTTGTACGGTATCACCGATGGGTTTAGGAGGTATACCGTCCACAACAACAGAAGTTCCTGTAATGGAAAATAAACCTGCTAAACATTTATAATTTCCAGCTTCATTAACATACCAGGTTAAAGGTCCCCCTGTTCCGGGTACTTCAGGTCCATAATTACCGCCATCTTTTTGCAATTGGAAATTACATATTGGTGAAGAAAAACTGATGCCTACCGGCACATAGGCCCCGCTCTGACAATACATGCCCCCACCTGTCATAACCGGGTCTATTGGAGGATTGTATACCGTTGTGCTGTTTGTAAATGTACCATTTGGATTAATAGAATAAGGAGTTGTACCTATATATGCACTAACAGTTGTTGGCCACGATGGATATGGATCAAATGAAAAATGAAGATCTGGATTTACCAGTGTATTAAAATATACATTGTTTGTCAATCTAAGTCGCATTATCCGTGAACCTCCCTGCAAAATATTTTTTATTAAAGAACCAGGTTGTAATTGCATATTGGGTACAAAACTTATTATTATTGTTTTCATTATACTATTTGGAGTACCTGAAACAGCCAGATTTGCATTTGTCTGCCATTGCCATGTCTGTAAATCATTTTGTGTTCCAGGTACCACCGTAGGTATCACAGTCCCTCCATTAAAAAAATCACCATTAATATAGATACCGCATTGTATCGAACTCATTACAAATTGAACGGGGGTAATGAAATTGCCTGTATGCATCAGGTAAATATCAAATTCATAAACATTAGGAGCCACCATCGTATCATTTCTTAAATCAAGATTGAAAAATGGCCAGTTGGGATTTTGAGCCTTTAATTGAGCAAATAGCATAATAACTATTATGGTCATAAAAATAATATTGTTAGTTTTGTTTTTCATAATATTTGTATTTTAAAGCAGAATAGTAAAAAGTATTAATACTACATACTTTTTACTATTCTATTAGATTAATTATTTTAGTAACACTTTATTAGTACTAACATTATTATTAGTATATACCTGGTCTAGCCCCCTATTAATCGGACTTTCTTATAGAATGTTATGCAAAGGTAATAAATATTAAATAATTTTGCACCAGCAAGGAACAACTGACGGCGATTATTATACCGATGGT
>CAIXTV010000212.1 GCA_903922465.1 uncultured bacterium | reverse complement strand
TTCTTCTTCTGTTTTAATGCCATTTTCGTCAAAACAATAAGTTTCCCTTTCTCTGTTGAAAAACTCATCGTCGAGTTCACCCTGAACTAAAAAACCACCAATTAGTTTAACTTCATAAATTTTTGGGTCGATTTTCATAACAGGTCCTTTCAACCTCATTTCTTCCCTGTCTTTTGGGAAGCGTTTATTCTTATGATCCATATCTGTTCAATTTTTGTTCAAAACTATAAAAAATAATTATTTGGAAAAGCAGTTCATAGGCATTTTTTCAAGTAAGTATAATCTGAAAAATATTATTCTGCTTTAATTTCATTTATTACCTCGGGTTTTTTATTAGTGATAATGTTTAATATTCATTGTTGTCAACCTGAGTGTGTATCAGGGTGTTTTTGTCTTTTAGTAGTGCATATACTTCTGCAAGGGTGGCAGGTTTTATGAAACGATGTTTAATGCCCAATTGTTGTGCCAGGCGGTTTGCATCTATCATTGACATAGCTTTAAATTCCTTACGGGCGATTAATCTTCCGGGGCGAAGTAATGCTTTGTCGAGTTCCTTGATTTTGACATTGAAAGTGCAAATAATTTGAAGTTTCAGCAAATCATTCAGCAAGCCATCTGTTAGATTTAGCAAATTAGAAACTCCGATCACTCTTCCTGTTTCGCTGCGCGAAGCTAATAAAGGTTCGGCATCTTCAATTAATAGTATGCAAGTGTAACCATCTTTTGAAAGCCTTGTAATTTCTTTTGTAAGAAAAGTCATGAAGACGGGATCGACAATATATTCGACCATGTTGGGGGGCATATAAATCACTACTTTATCGCTGTCGGGCATTTTGCGTAGTAGGTGACGAATGTAATAGGTCTTACCTGTTCCCGGCTCGCCATGTAGAAGCACCAAGCCATAGCTTCCTTTTTGAAAACGATCCATCAAATCGTTATGAAACTTTTCAAAGCCAAATCCATAGTGCATATCAAGGTCATTGATAGTGAAATTGTCGTTAAGAGGATAGGGTTTTAAATAGTAATTATTATGCCCAGAAACTTCTATCATTCGAATTTCGGGCTGTTCAGGCTTTTCGTCTAGTCGGCATTCGCAAATATATTCCAATAATAAATTCTCAAAATGCTCTTCACGTTTCCCCGAAAAATCACTTGGATGAAATAATTCAATTTGACCAATATAAACATAACCTTTTTTTCGAATAGGATATTCGGGGAGAAAATACTCAGGTAAATCGTACTGTGAGTCTTCGTACATGTATATTTCATCTACTTTTAAAAGATATTGTTTGTTTGGAAAACCTAAAACATAGCTCTTTAGTTCATTATCTCCGGTAACAGGATTAAAAAAACTGTAGGAATGCAGTATTTTTGTTTCCATACCATCACGCAATTCATCTATAAGTTTAAGTGCATCACCATCATCTTCATAGAAATAGGAAACAGAGGGAATGTCATTGTTTAGCAAAGCATAATATCGAATTATAGGAAATTTATCAATTGAACAACCCTCAGATATCCATTCCAAATCTTCTGCATCAAACATTGTTTCAGTTGTGATTTTTTTATATTTGGTATCATACAAGTTATAATCTTTCAGCCCAAAGTTGATTAGTTTTTCTTTATCATAAGGCACTTTATCAATATTCTCAAAATAAGAAAAATCTTTTCCAGCCTCCGATTCTCCATAATAGCTTATTTTTCTGAAATGGAATGCCATTGGACGGTTTTTCAGAAACTCAATTCTGCTTATCCAGTTTCCATATTGGTCATGTTCAATTTCCAAATAAGAATAATATTCATGTATGTATTTTTTCCCATTTGCTCCAATCATATTCCCTTCAGCATCGTATTCGTATGTATTCTTTTCATGTTTATCAATGCTTCCATCTGCTTTTAAATAAATGGTTTCCGTTGCATCACCGTATTCATTTAGAATGTATTTTATCCATAATTCAATACTTCCATCGGCCTTGCTGCGTATTTGTTCTGTTTTTTTACCTTTTTCATTATTTGTTAATACCTCTTCTGTTTTTAACACATTGTCCTTATCGTAGCTCATTACTTTGTTTAAAAACCCGTTTTTGTCATATTCCCTTATTGATGAACTATTTATTACATTACCTTCCGCATCGGTATGAGTCAATTTTGATATTTCACCAATATTATTGTATTCATAAAACATTCTACTTTTCAATACTCCTTGCTCAAGATCATTATATTCAACTTCCAGCCCCTTCTCATTATATACATATTTCATTTGATGATCTTTATAATATGTAATATATTCTTCTGTTTTTTTACCATTCTCGTTGAAGCATAGAATAAAATATTTGGCGTATGAACGTTCTTTCTGAATCTCACCACGAATAATAAAACCCGACTTGGCAATGGCTGTGTAGGGTTGTTGTTCTACCCGTCTTACGGGTCCTTTTAACTTATAATCTTCCAGATTATTGAGTGAATGTCTCTTGCTTTTCGCCATAATATTTATATGTCTTCGTTTTCAGAAGGGTTATGTGTGAGAGTGTTTTTATTCTTAAGCATAGCAAACACCTCAGCAAGGCTTGCTTCATGGGTGAAATGATGTTTGACTCCTAATTGCTGAGCCAAACGGTTAGCATCTATCATCGACATGGCTTTAAATTCCTTGCGGGCAATCAATCTTCCGGGACGGAGCAAGGCTTTATCGAGTTCTTTAATTTTTACATTGAAAGTGCAGATAACCTGAAGCTTCAGCATATCGTTAAGCAAGCCATCGGTGAGGTTTAGCAAATTCGAAACCCCTATGACACGACCTTCTGTCTGACGTGAAGCTAGCAATGGTTCGGCATCTTCAACAAGCAATACACAGAAATTTCCTGCAAGTGAAAACCGACCTATTTCTTTTAAAAGGAAAGTAATGAAAACCGGATCGGCCAAACGTTCCACCATATTGGGTGGCATATAAATGACTACCTTTTTATTTCCTGACATTTTGCGCAACAAATGACGTATGTAATATGTTTTTCCGGTGCCCGCTTCTCCGTGAAAAAGCACCAGTCCCTTAGTTTCATTCTTAAAACGATTCATCAAATCGTTATGAAATGTTTCAAATCCGTAGCCATAATGCAAATCGAGATTTTTTATGATGAAGTTATCGTGCACTG
Source organism: uncultured bacterium (assembly GCA_903922465.1). GTDB lineage: Bacteria > Bacteroidota > Bacteroidia > Bacteroidales > CAIXTV01 > CAIXTV01. Next base: position 17,681 of record CAIXTV010000212.1, on the reverse strand, counting down.
GGTAGGTTTTGAGTTTGAACTCCCCATTTGGCGAAACTTCTACCATTTGAATTTCGGGAAGCTCGGGAGCCTTTTCGAGTGTGCATAAATTTATGTAACTATTCAATTCTTCTTCAAAATCTTCATCCCTAACACCATATTCGTCTTCAGGGTGGAGTAGAAGTAGTTTTCCGATAAATAAATATGAATATGAACCAGAATTCATTTTATTAAAGAAATCAGGGATTTGATAATTCGATTTTTCACTTGCATTAATTGAATGTGCTTGCAAAATATAGCGCTTATCGGGAAAAATCAAAGTGTAGCTATTTAAATCCGGCAGGTACCAACTCGAATTGAATTGACCATTAGAGTGAATAATTTTTGCCCCCATTTCCTGTTGAAGTTCCGACATCAAAGTAATTACGTCAATATCCTGACCATAATAAGAGGATGACGATGGAAGGCTATTGTTTTTCAATGAATAGTATCGAACCGCAGGAAAGGTTTCTGCTGAGCATGCTTCGGCAAGCCATTTGGTTTCACTTTTCTCCAATTCCTTATATTCCAAAGGTGGCAGTGGGGCAGGGGCGGTATTTGTTGACGACTCCTTCTTAGCTTCATTTTTCTTTATTTTTTCCATGTTGTATGGTATTTTTATAATTTCATCGGAGTGCACAGTATCTTCATTCGAATCGCCATAATATATTATATCTCTTACAGCCATTGATGCAGGGGTTTCTTGGTGAAATTCTACTTTTAAGGTGCAATTCCCATTATGGTCGTGTTCGTATTCAAGGTATTTTGGAGGTGCTTCTTTTGGAATAAGATAGTCGTCAATGCCAATCATTTCCCCTTCCGAATCGTAATGATAGGTTTTTCTATCAATAGATAAAATGCTTCCGTCCGGATTTAAATTTTTGGTTACTATAGCGTGCCCGTAATCATCATTAGTATATAATGTCCAAGTGCCAATAGTGCTATCAAATTTAACGCTTTTTGATTCTAAATTATAACCTTTTTCATCAACAATGAAATCACAGAATTCTGTAATTTTCATTTCTTTGTCGTATGTTTCGTATCTTACAAGATGGCCCTTTTCGTTGAATATACGAGTGCCAGCCGAAGTGATATTATTATCCTTATCAAGATGAATATATTTTGTTAGCCTTCCTGCATCATCATGTTCTCTTAATGAGTGGTAATTTTTTTTCCCGAATTCATAATAGATACTTTCAATTTCTTCCCCCTTGGGGTTGTATATCATTTTTGATGTATGATCTTTGTAAATCAATAATTCTTGCTCAGTCTTGATGCCATTTTCGTCAAAGCTAACACACAATCTTTCTTCCTCGTGATGTGTTTCGTCGAGCTCGCCCTGAACAATATAGCCTCCAATCAATTTTACCTTGTAAATTCTTGTAATTATTTTCTGTACAGGTCCTTTCAAGCCTGCATCTTCTCTGTCTTTCGGAAATCGTTTATCGAGCCAATTCATATCTGTTGAATTTTTGCCCAAAGCTATAAAAAAAATAAATGGAAAGAATAGTTTTTTTTATTTTTATATCGCTGGGCTTTGGAACTTATTGGTTATTACGTGCAATAAGTTATTGGGTCAAGCAGGAAAATAATGTTGTAGCGGAATATATTACGATAGTTGATGAAAATAATTTTGTCAAAATTGGGGTTTGTGTTTTAAAAATGCAGAACTTTGAACTTTAATTATATTCATTATGGAAACCCTAAAGTCTGAAAGCGTTTTGATTTATAATGGAAGTACTTACTTCTCAGTGAATTGTAGTGACATCCTTTTTTGTCAGGTAGATAACAGCTATATGGAGATATATTTAAAGGATATCGAGAAACCTATTATTGTTATTGAATGCCTATGCAATTGTATTTCTTTGTTACATTGTCCTACTTTTTTCAGGATAAATCGCAAGCAGTTAATAAACCTGCTATATGTTACAAAAATAGAAGCGAAAATCAGGAAACTATGTATGCATGATGGTAGAGAATTTGAAATTTCAGCAGATCATTTACAGGCTTGTGTTACCGAATTCTCGAAAATACACATAGGAGTCATAGGTAAACTGCCACCAAAAATTAGCAAGAATGGAATTCACCCTTAAAAAAAAGGCATTCACCTCTTAAAAAGGCCACCTTCACAAACCAAAGCACTTTTTTCTTTAAAATCTGAATCTTCTTTGTTTACTTTGTTGAGTTTTTAAAATGTATCATAATTTAATTTAAAGGAGAAAAAAATATGGAAAACAAAATTAGTGTAGAAGTAACTGAAGCCAATGTCACCAATATCGATGGATCCATAACCGATATTCTTGATATATTGACTTTTCTGATTAAACTCGAAGAAGGGGAGCGTCATCAGCGTGTTATGGGTGAAAAATATACCGGATATGTGAGTACGGTGAATACTGCCGTGAATGTTGTAAGCTCGGCTTTGCCTTCGAGCTATAGTGTTCCTGAATTTAATAAAGATATGGCTGCTCTCGATAAGTTGGAACAAATAAAAGCCATCGTTTATTCGAGGTTGGTTGAAAAATTAGATGATACTATTTTGCAATTACGTCATGAATTGATTGAACAAGCCGACCATGGCTATGGACTATTGAAATTTGCCGCCCAAAAAGGCGATGAGTCTGTTAAGGAAGAATTGGCTAAGATTCAGGTGAGCATGCAATCACTCAGTAACCGTTATCCTGCATCGGTGCTTGATGTAGGTGCCGGTCTATCGGTATTGGTAAGCAAAACCACTCCCGACACACGTTTAATTAATGTTGGAACTACTATTTTGGATTTGGATGGGGGCCCCGATTTGCGTGCTCAAATTAAACAAGCCACCATGCGTATTATGCCCGGGGGATCGGTAATGCTTCCTCAAGGCTATACTCAAATTATGGTCAGAAATATCAGTACAACCGATCAGGGTACTTTCTCTGTAAAAGTAAAACAATCGTAACATTCTTTATGTTCCCATTTGAATGTTAAAAAAAACCTCTCTCCTAGAGGTTTTTTTTATTGAATTAATTTGAATAAATGGCATTGGCCCGGACTAATTAGTCTTCTTCGCAGACTAAAGGTATCTCTGGGAATACTAATTAATCCTGCATTCAAAGTAATTGGTCCTACAACCAGACTCAATAGTCCTCCTGCCAGACTAATTAGTCCTCTCTCTAGACTTGATGCTCTATGGCCAGACTAATTAGTCCTGTTTCCGGACTAATTAGTCCATCAGTAATAAGTAAGAGTCCTCTCAGAGGACTATAAAGTATTTCCGTTATACTATTTAGTACTCCCGAAGATAGTGCTAGTCTAAAATCAAGAGTCGAAAGTCCTAATTTTAGACTAAATAGTCCTCTTTCTCTCACAAAAAATATCTGTTTTATACTTAATATTCAGGAGTATACAGCTTTGATAGAGGCAGGGGAGTAAATTTTGTCAATCCTATTGTTTCATTTAAAATTCGTATTTTTGCTATCTAAAATTATGTAATATGACCTATCGACAAGTTTGTACCGTAAACAATAATCAGATTATTGTAACATTACCACCCAATTTCAGCAATAAAAAGCAAGTAAGCATAATTGTGGATGATGAAGTTGATAATAAAACTCAGAAATTAGACTTCTTAAAAGAAGCTTCTACCGATGCTTTGTTCCTTGCTGATATAAAGGAAATTCAACAAGACTTTGATTCTATTGATTTCTAAATTAAAGTTATAAGCGCAACTTTTCAGAAGAAAATATGTTATTATATTTTCAAGGCAGAGAAGAAAGAAAATATCTTTCCCGAATAAGACATGTTTTGTGTTTTGATTTTATAGATGAAAGCTGAGTGGATTCGTATGAGGTTAATCTATTTAAGAGAAGTTTTTGACCAATCATAATCGCAATATTAATTACATGAAAAAAGAAAAACACCCCCCCATCGAAGGGGCGAAAAACTGGCACGAAAAACATCATCTAACCTTAAGCTTCGGAAATCATTTGGCCGATACGGTGGCAAATGGCATGGGATCGTGGAAATTCATTATTGTTCAAAGCATTTTGGTGGTTTTATGGATGAGCTTAAACCTCATAGGTTTTGTAAACCATTGGGATGTATATCCTTTCATCCTGCTAAATCTACTATTCTCTACCCAAGCAGCTTATGCTGCTCCCATAATTATGATGTCGCAGAATCGACAAAGCGATAGAGACCGCGTTCAGGCACAAGCCGATTATCAAACCAATTTAGATGCGAAACTCGAAATAGAAGCCCTTGCCATACAACTGAAATCGCTGGAAGTAGAAAAGCTCGATAAAATAATACGGATGCTCGAAGAGATGAAAATTTCGCCGAAATAAAAATGCAGCCCATTTTTATGCCGAAAAAAGAGTCGTTTCTATAAAAAAGAGTAGTTTTACAGCTCAGTTTTCATGCCCTCCAATAAACAGTTTGTTACTGTTATATTGCTGAAAACTAAAGCTATTAAAAACACCGTGCTTTGATAATCAGGCACTCATAATTTATATCAATAAATAATTATAGCGTCATTGCTAGAAAATTCACACACAAATTCACCCAACAAAACCTTGTGCCCATGAAAAAAATCTTCCTTCTAACTCTACTCATCTGCTGTTCAACTATGCTTTTCGGCCAAGCATGGCTTAGAAAATTGCCTGCTACCAAAACAAAAACCGAACTCAACTTTTTCGACTATCAAAAAGCTTTTAACGACTATTGGGCCCCTTTTAATGTGGTGAAAGGATATTATTTTGAGAATGGAATTAAGAAAAAAGCCATAGGTTGGAAACAATTCAAACGTTGGGAATATGATATGGAAAGCAAAATTAACCCTGTCACAGGCGAATTTCCAAAGAAAACAGCCCAGCAGGTTTATGAGGAATATAAAAGCATGCCTTCGCAAAAACTTTTGCAAACTACCGCAAGTTGGATCAGCCTCGGAGCTAGTAGTTCCGATGGGGGATATAATGGAATTGGCCGCATCAGTTGCATCGCTTTTCATCCTACCGACAACAACATCTATTGGGTAGGCGCTGCAACAGGAGGTTTATGGCAAACCCTCAACAATGGCAGCACCTGGACTTGTTTAACCAACAATATCGGGGTTTTGGCCGTCAGCGATATAATTATCCCCAGCGATTACGCCGTTTCTAACACCATTTATATTGCCACCGGCGACCGCGATGCATGGGATAACAACTCTGTTGGAGTTCTCAAATCAATCGACGCAGGTGTCACCTGGACTACCACCGGCCTGAGCTATACTTTGGCTTCAACTTCAATGGTCAGCCGATTGCTCCTCGACCCAAACAACAATCAAATACTAATTGCCGCAACCAGCAACGGAGTTTTCAAGACCATCAACGGTGGCACCACCTGGAACACCCAATTATCAACCATCGATTTCATCGATATGGAATATAAACCCGGCGATTTCAATACTCTTTATGGCTGTACTTATGCTAATGGCAATAGTAAGATTTATGTTACTGCCAATGGAGGAACTTCCTGGACACAGGCCTTCACCAATGCAGCGGCTTACAGAATTGAACTTGCAGTTTCAGCCGCTCAACCCACTTGGGTCTACGCTCTCATCGAACAAGCCGACGATGGTTTATATGGAATTTATAAATCCACCACAAGTGGAACAGCCTATACACAGGTTTTTGCTGGAACTACCAAGAATTTATTGGGTTGGCAGGCCGATGGTGCCGATGCTGGCGGACAAGGATTCTATGATTTAACAATCGCCGCTTCGCCTTCTAATGCTAGCACGGTTTTGGTTGGAGGGGTCAACACCTGGCGTTCAACAACAGCGGGCACCGCATGGAGCATCGTAAATCATTGGACAGGTAGCACCGTTCAGGCTGTTCATGCCGACAAACACATGCTGAAATACAGAGCCGACGGAACCCTCTTCGAAACTAACGATGGTGGGGTCTATGTTTCTACAAACAACGGAACTTCCTGGACCGATAAAACCAATGGTATGGCAATAAGTCAAATGTATAAACTTGGAGTTTCACAAACCGTAGCCACCGAAGTCATCACTGGTTTGCAAGATAACGGAACTAAATTGCTTTCTGCTGGAGTTTGGACCGATGCTGTTGGAGGCGATGGTATGGAATGTTTAATTGATTATACCAATGTAAACGTTCAGTATAACACTTTTCCACAAGGACAAATGAGCAGAACTACCGATCATTGGGCCAATAACACCGACATCACCCCTGCAAGCGCCGGAACTGGTGCTTGGGTAACTCCTTTTATCGTCGACCCAAGCAATAGTCAAACTATTTATGCTGGATATGCTAATGTGTGGAAAACTACAAACAGAGGCACAAGCTGGACTAAGATTTCCACCATGAATTCTACCGAATATATTCGTTCGATGGCCATTGCAGCGTCTAATACGCAATATATTTATGCTGCCGCTCAAACAAAAATCTGGAAAACCATCAATGGAGGAACTGCCTGGACAGAAATCACGGGCACTTTGCCTGTTAGTTCAGGAAATATCACCAATGTTGCTGTTAAAAACAACGACCCCAATACGCTTTGGGTAACAATAGGGGCTTATAGTGCCGCCACCGTTTATCAGTCGGTGAATGCGGGCCTTGCCTGGACCAACATCTCGACAGGATTACCCCAATTGCCTGCTTATACAGTAGTTCAAAATAAACAGATTACAGCAGAAGTGCAATTGTATGTGGGCACCGAACTTGGTGTTTATTTTAAGAAGGGTGCGAATAACTGGGTTGCATTTAACACAGGATTGCCTAACGTTAAAATAGGGGAACTCGAAATTTATTATGCCACCAGCGGTGTTAATAGTAAGCTCAGGGCGGCTACCTATGGCAGAGGACTCTGGGAAACTTTTGTTTATTTTAGTACTTGCACCCCTCCCGCCATTCCAATAATAGGCACCATAACTCAGCCAACTTGTGCACTTGCCACTGGCAGTGTTGTCTTAAGCGGCTTGCCTTCGGGCGGCACCTGGACACTAACTAAACTCCCTGCCGGAACCAATACAACGGGCACGGGCACCACTACCACCATTACAGGTCTTGCCGCAGGAACTTATACTTATACTGTCACCGATTCGGCTTTATGCACTTCTTCAACAACAGCCAACATTATTATTAACGCCCAACCTTTGCCAGCTGCACCCACCTTGGGGAGTCTTACTCAGCCAACTTGCGTTCTTGCAACAGGCAGTGTTGTATTAAACGGTTTGCCAGCAACAGGCACCTGGACGCTTACCAGAACTCCCGGAGGAATCATCACCACCGGAACAGGTGCTAGCACTAGCATCAGCGGGCTTGCTGCCGGAAGTTATACCTTTACGGTTACAAATGATGTGCCTTGCACTTCCGTGGCATCGGCCGCTGTTGTTATCAACACACAACCTGCCACTCCAGCCACTCCTGTCATTTCTGCAAGCGGCTTGGTCTTGAGTTCAAATGCGGCCAGTGGAAATCAATGGTATAGTCAAAGCGGTGCTTTGGGTGGGGTAACCAACCAAAACTATACTATAACGGTTAATGGTAGCTATTATGTTATTGTCACCCTCAACGGATGCAGTTCTTCCCCTTCCAACACAATTGTCATCACCAATGTTGATGTTCAAACAATAGATGATAATAAAAGTATTAAGATTTATCCCAATCCGGTAAGCAACGAATTAACTATCGAAATGCAGGGCAATGGCGATAAAACAGCCTTTGAAATTTACAATTCAACCGGACAACTTGTTTTAAGAGATAATATTATTGGGAAGAAAGTGATTTCTACCCTCAACTACCCTTTGGGAGTTTATGTTATTAAACTTGAGAATGGTAAAACCTGTGAATTTAAAAAACTTGTGAAAGAATAGATTAACCTAACTGCTTGCAATCGGGGCATTCCCCTAACTGAACAGAAATTCAATATCTTCTTTGTTCAGATTCTTAAGGAAAGACTTTTCCTCAGTGATTAATTCTCTGGCAAGGTCTTTCTTTTTGTTTTGAAGGGTTAAGATTTTTTCTTCAATGGTGTTTTTACAAATCATTTTATAGGCAAAAACACTCCTAATCTGTCCAATGCGGTGGGTACGGTCGATGGCTTGCTGTTCAACGGCGGGATTCCACCATGGATCTACAAGATAAACATAATCGGCGGCAGTTAGATTCAATCCAACACCTCCGGCTTTTAAACTGATAAGGAAAACTTTGCAAGTTTCATCATTCTGAAAACGGTCAACGCTTTCTCTTCTGTCCATACTCTTGCCGTCAAGATAAGCATAGTTAATTCCATGCAACTCCATTCGTTTTCTAATTAATTTGAGCATCCCAATAAACTGTGAAAATACAAGAACTTTGTGTTCGCCGGTGTTTTCGGTTATCTCTCTGGTAAGTTCTTCCAATTTTACCGATTCGTGACTGAATATTTCATCGTTCCCCAAAATGTCAGGCGAATCGCACACTTGTCTAAGCTTCATCAAACCTTGCAACACATAAATCCCCGACTTTTCGAGTCCGTCGGTTTCTATCCTATTCATAATGCGCGCACGATAGTCGTTTCGATAGGCATCATACACTCTTCTTTGCTCTTCACCCATCACGCAATATAAAATAGTTTCTGTTTTTTCAGGAAGTTCTGTTGCAACCTGTTCTTTGGTTCGTCTTAAAAAGAAAGGGAAAATAAGTTTCTTAAGTTGATCCTTCTTAAATTGCTCTTGATGTTTTTCGATGGGGTTAGCGAACTCGCTCTTGAAGAACTCCATATTCCCTAACATTCCGGGGTTAAGGAAATTTAGCTGAGCATATAAGTCAAAGATATTATTCTGAAGTGGAGTTCCAGACAAGGCTAATCGGTTCCTGCTTTTCAACAACTGAACTGCTTTAGTAGCCTTGGAAGCAGGATTTTTGATGGCTTGTGATTCGTCAAGGATAATATAGCGGAAATTAAACTTCACGAAGACTTCAAAGTCGCTACGTATGGTTCCATAAGTGGTAATGATAATATCAAAAGCGCCAAAATCAAGAGGATTAGTAAACCTGTCGCTCCCATGATGAATATGATAGGTCAGATCGGGGCAGAACTTTTCAATTTCGTTTTCCCAATTGAACATTAACGAATTAGGGCAAATAATAAGATGAGTTTCCGATTGTTGATCCTCAGGAGCAACTTCTGCTTCTTCAAAAGTAAATTTTCTTTTATTCTTAAGGTGTTGAATGAAGGTAAGGGTTTGTAGGGTTTTCCCAAGACCCATATCATCGGCTAAGATGCCTCCCCAATTAAATTCATCAAGGAAATTAAACCATGAAAAACCCGATTTTTGATAGGGACGAAGTTCAGCATGTACTTTTTCAGGCATGGCAATATCTTCTATCCTGCTGAATTTTTTCAACATATTCCTTTTGTATTCCAACTCTCTTCTGATTTTCTCATCATCAATTTGTTCGTACATTTCATCAATAATGGAGAAGTGGAACTTTGGAACTTTCAATTCTTCTTTGTCGACATTCCCCATCTTGAAGAGCATGGAGTATTTTTTCGCCCATTCTTCTGGCAAAATCCCCATAGAACCATCGTCGAGTAAGATATAATTGCGGTTATTAATAACAGCTTTGCGAAGGTCTTTCAGTTTTACAGTCTGATCGCCAAACATGATGTTTATTTTCACATCAAACCAATCGATACCTGTTTTAAAACCAAAAGTAATAACAGCAGTGTGAGGGTTATAATGGAATTTCTTCATTTCCTTCATGCCATAAACTTCTGCCTCTTCGTCCTTCATTTGGTTATAAAAGGTGAAAAACCAACCATCTTTCATTGCATCTTCAAAGCTGATGTAAAAGAACCCTTGCAGGCCCTGTATTCCAAATGAAGAATGCAATGCACGTATATTCTCGACGAAGGCATTTTCTACATCATGTTCTCTTTGGGTGATAAGTATTTTGCCATCTTGTTCTTCTACTATACGGGTTGCATCACTATATTCAACAGGGAGATGGTCGTCGTAACGGAATGCGGGTCTTATCACCAGGAATTTATCATTCTTTTCGCTAAGATAGATGAGTTTAGTGAAGGAGGTATCTTCGTTTTTTAAGGTAAAGTTGATAATACTTTCGGGCATCTCCACGTCATAATAACGTTGTAAGGGAATAATAAAAGAACGGATAAAATTTCCAGTATCTTTTTTATTCACTTTAATTCGGCCTGGTTTGCCTATGTATTTTAAAATAGCAGCGTCACGGGAACGATTTAACAGGTATAAGGTCTCAACTTCAAGGACGAATAAATCGGCGAAAAATTTAACATTGGTAAGAATGTCTTCATCTTCCTTTTTAATGCCAATAACTAAATCAGTGGTGTCGCCATTTATCTCAAGCTTAAAGGCTACTTTAAGTTTTTCGGAAGAAAACTTAAGTCTCTGTAGGCTAAATGAGCTTAAGTTTCCAGGGACGACTTGTTGATAGGTGTAAGGCTCTTTTTCGAGCAAGGGTAAAAGTTGTAAAAGCCTTGCATGAATATGTTTTTGCATAATATTCGTTTCTTCGGGAGTGAAAGGAATGTAGGCAAACATATCTGTTTTGGCTCTTCTTCGAAAATAATTTTCTTTTTGAGTGAGTTTAATCAATTGCTCATTGGATATTTCCTGAAGGAGATGAAGGATTTCTTGGGTTTCTTCTCCTAAAGTTACATCCATTGGAGGGTCGGTGCAGGGGAAGGTTTTAAAGCTGTGAATGGCAGAAGTTTGATCTTTTGCAAGCTTAGCTGAAAAAGGAGAAATAGCGAAATAAGGGAAATGACTCATCAAGAGATTGACGGCAAAGCCAATGCCGAACCCTTCCTTATAGGTGATTTCGGGGAACTGCACCTGAGCAGTTTCGGGATTCTCCTCGTTAAGCTGTAGTTGTGTAATTACTGTTTCCCAATTTTCAAATTTAGAAATCTTTTTAAGAGCGAGGTCTTTAAGTTTTATTTCTGGTCGACCGGTTGATGGGCTTGAGATAAAATCAAATTTATCCTGATAAGCGTCATCGATGGTGTAGCCATACTCTGATAGCAATTGGTTTTTATATTCTGTAAAGTCTTTTAAAGTTTCAAAATAGAATTTTCCTTTTTGAGCAAAGAGGGCATAAAACAGGGCGTAGCGATGTTCGCAAATGACAGGAGCCACTTTAGCACAATTGCAATAGGTATGAAATGTTGTATCGTTGGTTTTGCGAATGATAACCTGATATATGAGTTGTGCATTGTTAACCTCCCCTTCCACCTCTATGCTTTCAACACGAAGAATGTTTACTTTTTTATAGTTGACTAAACTTGTTGCTATGGTTATGTCGTAGCGGTTGGTAAGCGGATTAAGAATTTCGAAGTTAATGGCAGGCATATTTACCAATACCTCGTTCATAGGCATAGGTTTGTGTGCATTTCGCACTAAGGTTAAGTCTTCAGGCAGTATGGCCTGACTATCGGTTAAACGTTCAGCAATGTAAATAAGAGATGAGAGTTTGTGTTTGCATAAACCGGGTTCGTTGCAGTTGCAATCCATGCTCATTAATGAAGGTGTGTAATAACCTTTAATAGTTACATCGAAAGTTTGAACCCCAACGTCGTGTCTAACTCTGAAGCTTATAGTTTTATTACCGATATTTCTTAGAACAAGGGTTGTGTAATTTAATGCGATCAGGCGTCGAGCCTGGGCAAGAAGGGTTGCATCGGTTCGTGCATTGATAAACCCATGGATTATATGATAGAGACTGTTAACCGATCCCTGTGTAGGCAAAGGCATAATGAAATAATTTTTACAAATTTACGAAGAATAATTGAGATTAATATAAAAATCAAGGTTAAAAAAGAAATTATTTTTCGATGATTTTTTAACTCGAAGTTTCGCATTGAAAATCAATTGGTTTTGAAAGCTATAAATATTAGAATATATGGTGTTAAGCTTATTAGATTGAATAATGGCGATAAAATATTTTTCATTTCAGGATTTTATACGATAGGTTTGAATAGTTTTTTGCCTAATATTTTTCAGCTTAGGTTTTCTTAGATGAGGGTTGGACTTTGTTTAATGTCAAATACTGTTCGTTTTGGGAGCAAAATTAGAGAGAAGTATTGTTTTTCCCTAGTTAAAAGAGGATAAAGAAAGGAGATGCGACCGGCAGCGAGATTGTTTTATGAGTTTTTGAAAACATTATGTAGCGGAATAATTTTGTTAATTGGATTTGTTCTTGGAATACGAGGTTTTGGACAAAATTAATCGAATATAGGTAAAAAAGCCTCCTTTTAGCTGTCTTAAAAGTGCTAAATTGCATTGGTTTTTCTTTTTCGCAAAGCAAAAAATTGAATTAATGCTTTCGGAATTGCAAAAAACACCTTAAATGTATATTGTAAATCAGAGTCTTAAAGCCTTAGGTAGATTTTGAGTAGTGCTTTTTGATGTTTTTTTAAAGAATTATTTGACTTTTAAATATATTTGCTCAAAGAGTTTCAAAAATAGTGTTCTTTTAATTCAAAGTTGATATTTTATAGATTAATTGCTCTGTGTAGTAAATTGTAATTATTGAAATATGCATAAGTTAGAAAATGAATTATCATCTATTTTTAAATGAAAAAAGCTTGCCCATTCAAGCAACGTAATATGGGGCGTAATCCGAAAAGCCAAATGAGTAGGAGATTTTAAAATATGAACATGAAAAGACAATTTCAATTTTATCCCTTTTATTTGGATGGACAAATTTATTTGCCCTCTAGTCCTGCATTTATCAAGCAATCATTTAGAATAACTAACTAACATCTTCTCAGAATTTATAATTAAAATCAAATCAATATGAAAAAGAAAATTATGCTATTCCTGCTTTTTGCAGCTATTACTGTAAATGGAATATGTCAAACTTCACTTGTAAGTAATTTGTTAATTACAGGAGGTCTTGGAGGAAACATTGGTGGTAGTGCGCTGTTATTTACTACCAACAATGCAGCACATACCTTGTATTCGTTTAAATTGAAATATTCTATGGGAAATCCTACTAACAATATTTTGTATTTATATTCTAGTGGCGCGAATAACCAGCCTGGGACTCTTTTGGCAACTTTAGGGCCGGGGCAACTTACAACAGACAATATTTATGAATTCCTTGGCCCCATGTTCTACTTCACTTACAGCCTCTACTACCTATTGGATAGTCATGACAGGATGGGGTAGTATGTTTGATATGACATACACCGCTACTTATACAGGTCCTGGCAGCATACCTAGTCGTTCAGTATATTATTATGAGGCTACTAGTTCAAGTTATGTTAATTGGGGTACAATTAAGGGGATTTATGAAGTTATGGTTGATCCTCCAGCTTCTGTTAACCCTAGCAGTGGTGGCACAATTGCGGCTGCACAAACTATTTGTTCAGGTATAACACCTGTAAGCCTGACAAGTTCAACTTTGCCCAGTGGCAATACTGGTTTACTGGAGTATAAATGGCAATCTTCCACAACAAGTTCTTTAGCTGGCTTTACAGATATTGCTTCAACTAATACAACCACCTATAGTCCGGGAGCCCTTGCGCAATCCACATGGTATAAGCGATTGTCAAAAGCTGCTTGTTTAGCAACATGGCCAGTAGCTGGCGAGTCAAATGTTATTAAAATTACTGTACAAGCAACACCCACAACTGCCAATGCAGGCACAGACATGTCAGGAACAAGCACTTGCGGATTAACATCAGTTGCTATGGCAGGTAATACCCCATCCGTGGGAACAGGAGCCTGGAGTATAATAAGTGGTACAGGCGGTACAGTAAGCACTCCGTCAAGCCCAACCTCTACTTTTACAGGAACAGCAGGAAGCACTTATCAATTGCGTTGGACTATCACCAGTGGTTCGTGCACATCTTTTGATGATGTAAATATTACATTCACTGCGAGACCGGCAGCACCCACTTCTGTAACAGCAATTCCAACGAGCATACCTAATGGTTCTACATCACAATTAAATGCCACAGCAACAAGCACTATTGACTGGTGGACAGAATCTTCAGGCGGATCCTTGGTTGGAAGTAGTGCCAGCGGGGCAAATTATGCTGTAACACCTGCTTCAACCACAACGTATTATGCAGAAACAGCCTTAGGTATAGGTTACGGAAATATACTCGAGAATGTTGTTCATAACAATAGCGGTACAGGAAATTGGACATTGGGCTATTCATTTACGCCTTCTACCGACCTTACGGTAACAGCAGTACGACGATATTATGGATCAAAAATATCTATTTGGACAGATGCAGGAACATTGCTTGCCAGCCAAGCTGTTAGTGGTACTGATAGCACATGGACACAAACGAATCTGGCAACACCTATTGTACTTACAGCTGGTGTAACTTATCGGATAGCAGTCTATAATAATGGGGCGTATTATGGTCGAATTGATATGAGTACCACTTTTGCTAAAGGTGTTATTGTTAAAGGTTATCAGTCAAATGGTGATGTAATGCCAACTGGAAATTCTGGAGGAAAGTGGTGGTGTGTTGATTTGGTATATGAAATTTCCATACCCTGTGCCAGTTCAACACGTACACCAGTCACCCTTACTGTTAACCAAACGCCGGTAACACAAGCCAGCAACATCATATTTTCTTCGGTAGCCAACACTCAAATGGGTATATCCTGCACTAATGGCTTAGGGTCAAGTCGTGCTGTCTTTATAAAACAAGCATCATCAGGAAGTGCATCACCTGTAAATGCAACAACGTATACAGCAAATACTATTTTCGGAAGTGGAACACAGATAGGAAGCAGTGCTTGGTATTGTGTTTACAACGGAACAGGAACTTCGGTTACTGTAACAGGGCTTACGGCCAACACAGCTTATGAGGTTCATGTATGCGAATATAATGGTGCCGCAGGTGCCGAAGCCTATAATACTACTTCAGCTACCAATAATCCAAAATCACAGACAACAACTATGCCTACCATATCTACTACAGGCACTCTCACAGCATTTACCTCCTGTACAGGAACAGTTTCAACGGCCCAAAGCTTTACGGCTTCAGGAACAAATTTAACAGCCGATATCAGTATAACTGCTCCAACAGGTTTTGAAGTCTCTAAATCCTTAGGGTTGGGATACGCCAGTTCAATAAGCTTAGCGAAAAGTGGTAGTAGTGTTTCAAGTACAACTGTTTATGTGCGTTTAACAAACGTTGCAAGTGGCACTCCTTCAGGCAATGTATCTTTGACGTCCACTGGTGCTACTGATAAAAATGTAGTAGTTAGTGGAACAGTAAATTCATTACCTGTGCCAACAATTACAGGCAATGCATCTGCATGTTTCAACTCTACTGGAAATACTTATTCGACAGAATCAGGGATGACTCTTTATAGTTGGAGTATTGTTGGAGGGAATATTACAGCAGGAAGTACTACTAATTCTGTTACGGTAACCTGGACTGCTTCAGGTGCTAAAAGTATAAGTGTTAATTATACTAATAGTAATAGTTGCACCGCTGCTTCAGCAACCGTAAAAAATGTAACTGTTTATAATATCTTTACATCAGGAGCTATCAATACAACAGGAGAAACTATTTGTTATAATGGAAACCCTGCTGTAATTGGTAGTACAACTGCTGCAAGTGGTGGATTTGGGACAATAACTTATGAATGGTATAAAAGCACCAATAACTTTACGGATAGTACCCTTATCGGTTCAAATACTTCTACCTACGATCCTCCTATCGGCTTATTACTAACTACTAAATATCGCCGTTATGCTCATGAAACTACATGTAATGCATCTTTTATTGTGTCTTCCGGTACTTGGACGGTAACTGTTTATAATAACTTTACTTCAGGTGCTATTAATACTACAGGGGAGACTATTTGTTATGGTGAAAACCCTGCTCTAATTGGAAGTACAACAGCTGCAAGTGGTGGATTTGGGACAATAACTTATGAATGGTATAAAAGCACCAATAACTTTACGGATAGTACACTTATCGGTTCAAATACTTCTACCTACGATCCTCCTATCGGCTTATTACTAACTACTAAATATCGCCGTTATGCACATGAAACTACATGTAATGCATCTTTTATTGTTTCTTCCGGTGCTTGGACGGTAACAGTTTATAATAACTTTACTTCAGGTGCTATAAATACTACAGGGGAGACTATTTGTTATGGTGAAAACCCTGCTGTAATTGGTAGTACAACTGCTGCAAGCGGTGGATTTGGAACAATAACATATGAGTGGTATAAAAGCACCAATAACTTTACTGACAGTACACTCATTGGTTCTAACACTTCTACCTACGATCCTCTTATCGGCTTATTGCTAACTACTAAATATCGTCGTTATGCTCATGAAACTACATGTAATGCATCTTTTATTGTTTCTTCCGGTACTTGGACCGTAACTGTTCAAAGTAATTTTACTTCAGGAACTATAGAATCAACAGGAGAAACTATTTGTTACAATGGTGACCCTGCAATAATTGGAAGTGCAACTGATGCAAATGGAGGAGATGGAACAATTACTTACAAATGGCAAGCTAATGGAGAAGATATTCCAAGTAGCGATGCCGCCTTTTATCATCCTCCAACAGGTTTGACCGCATCAACAACTTTTACTCGTTTTGCTAAAGACAATACTTGTAATACTAATTATACACAATCAACAGGCAATTGGGTAGTGACAGTTAATCTATTACCTGTGCCAACAATAACGGGTGAGGTATCTGCTTGTATCTACTCAACAGGAAATATGTATACAACAGAATTAGGAATGAGCGCTTATAATTGGAGTATAGATGGCGGAACGATAACTTCTGGAGGAACAATAACAGAAAATACAGCAACAATAACTTGGACTGCTTCAGGAGCAAAAAGCATAAGTGTAAATTATGCTAATGTTAATGTTTGCAGTGCTGCATCTGCAACAGTTTATGATGTTACTGTGAATTCAACTGCCGCACCAACAGGTTCAGCTACACAAACCTATTGTTTGTCGGAAGGAAAAACGGTGGCTGATTTGACAACAACCCTTGCTGGAGACAACATTATATGGTATGATGCTGCTACTTTAGGTTCAGCCTATGTTGGGACAGAAGTATTAGTTAGTGGAACTTACTATGCAAGTCAGACAAGCGCAGAAGGCTGCGAAAGCACCGCAAGAAAAGCTGTAGAAGTTAGTGTTGTTGATTTTGCAATTACAATACCAAATGTAGCTGTTTGCACAGATGCTACCACTGTTTATTTTCCCATTACTGCATCAAAGTTATGTGATGTGGGTAGTTTCTCATTAACCTTCGGGTTCGACACGGCTCAGTTATCAAATCCAACCTTAGTAAGCAGAAATGCTGCCTTTGATGCTGTTGGACATGAGTGGGATAGTTTTGATGTAACCTCAAATCCTATAATTCTTGCAGATGGGAAATATAAGGTATCTGCTTTTGGTTATCATGCCTCAGACGGGATATCATTAAATGCGAATGATGTATTGTTTACTTTACGATTCGACATAGGAAGCTTTACATCGAGTGCCGCTCTTAGCTTTGTTGAAAACATACAAGGAAGTGATTGTGAAATCACAGGAGTTGCTCCTGAACATATTCCATTTATCGATACTCCTACAGCTTCTCATTATGTCAATGGAGGAGTAGTTAAGAATGTTTTGTCTGCAAATACT
>CAIXTV010000211.1 GCA_903922465.1 uncultured bacterium | reverse complement strand
GCTGCGATACAAAAAAAACCTTTGTTGGATTACAAGACGACAATCGCAATATGCCTTCAAATAACTGAACTTGATTTTTTAAAGTTATTAGATTCATTTGCAGGAGCCACCCCCTCAAGAGGTAAGGACTATTATAAATTAATGCAGTCCCTTGCAGGTAAAGACTTATCTACCAAAATAAACTATAATGATTTATTGAATGATCTTGCAAAAAATGACCAAACGGTTAAGCAAGAATATGATGAATTAATTACGTGGCTAAGAAAAGCCAACCTTTCTTTTGCTAATCTCAGTAAAGTATATTTTATTTCTAAACTGATGAAGAAATTGAAGCTTAATGCTGATGATTTCCTGATTTTCACAGAACTTGCTGATGTTAATATTTATGATTCACCAGAAAATACGTTGTTGTTTTTAGACACATTTAATGACTCAAAACAATTCCCTTTGAAATCCGCTGAATTGAAATTCTTCCTACGTCATGAAGCGGCCAATCTTACTGAAAGAGAAATTAAAGATGATACGATTAATAAAATATTGGAAGAATTGCAAAAAGAATTCCAGGATAATTTTAAAGCAAACAAGTCACCGTTTAATGATAAACTATCTGCTGACGAGCAAAAGGAAACTCTGCAAATTGCTTTATCCAAATTAAATAGTATAAACGAAGAGGATGTTCGAATATTTATCAGGATTATTGATGGCGATTGGAATCTGTTAGTACCTTATCTTTTATTTTGATGTATTTTTTGGCATAATATTCAATAGCAATATGCTGGAACTAATACTAACTCTTTTATTTTCTGTGCCATAATGATTGTTTCTTTTCCGATTTTGGTGAGGTAATACTTGTATGAATCGGTGGCCTTTTTTATTAACCCATGTACCCTCAGCCGTTTGATCAACCTGCTTGTTTTACCGCCATTAAAACCGAGCAGTTTTTGCATGTTTTTGTTTCTAAACCCATTAATGTTAAACTCGCCGCGAAGAATTGCGAGCAAAATAATTAGGTCGTCTTTGCTAAATAAGTTGAAGCCTTTGTAGTTTCGGTTATTCTCAGTTTTCGATGAAGTGACCCTCTCAAGTCTTTCCCTTCCAACTTCTTTGTTGTCGAAAGCCGAGATGAACTCCAAATATCTTTTATTTGAAGCTTTCAGGTTGTCGGTCAAAAATGAAAGGCTGTAGATGTTTTTTTTCAATGGGGCCATTTCGTGTGACGTTGTCCCGTCATGGTGTACTACCTCCCGGAAGTGTTTAAAAAAGCTTATATCGTTTGATGTCGTCTCTATGCGCAATATTTTACTGAACTTGTCGTACATTTTTATCGAGACCGAACCCATAGTATGTTTTATACGACTGCCCTCGATGCGTACATGGTAATTGTTGCCAACTTCGCCTTCATATCGGGGATCGAGCTTGTGGCCCAAAAAGGTTGCGATGTTGTCCGGTTTAACGGTGTGTATGGCTGTTGCCAAGAGTTCTCCATAGATACGTTGTAAATCATCCTGTTTACTAAACACAACATCAGTGGCATACTCGGCTTGCATTACACTCCAATGGTACCTAAGGTTAAAGTCTTTATAAACAGGACAGAACTGCCACGCAAATTCATCCAATTTTCGGTGAAGCTTTTCAATACTGATATTGTCCGAGAGTTCTTGTGCGTTGGCCACATCTTCTATACTGTCAAAAGCATTGTCTATCATGGTATATTTAATGCCTGCTTGTTTCAATTCCGTAGCCAATAAATTGTGCCCGTTTATATAGACCTGCAAACGAAACGGGCACCATGTCGGTACGCGTACGTATCCCAAACCAACCTGTTCGTCAATAAAATAAAAATAGTAATGCAAACATTTGCTTTGGTCTATCTTTAAAAATGTTTTTCCTGTCGTTTTGTCGTGCCAAGGTTTATATGTATTGCAGGTTTCCATTGCAGAGATGATATGTACAATGCCTGGATGAGTGCCCCGCTTCGCAATCTTTTCCGATATAATTGATTCTTTTCTAACTCCAGACTTGCGGATGAACTCAATATCTATTCCATGCTCATTGGATAGGCGTTCTGCATTGGCCCGAATGACTTCTTTAAACGGTTCAGCAAATTTGGGGTAATCGAATATTTTAATTTCTTTTTGGTACATGTAATTTGTCATCCCTTGGCCATAGGATATCTCCGGTATGGTGCCGCTCAGGATAAGCCTATCGTAACATGATAGTACGCAGGCTATTTTGCTCTTGTATGTTTCAGTTATTAGTTCCATCCGATAAAATTACACTTTTTCCTGTTTGGTTCTGGCTCGTCCAGGTTAGGTATTAAACACATAGGCACATAGGGTTTACACATAGGCAGATAGGATCGGATCAATCAGAAAATGGGCGGCCACTAGGGCCCGCCCCTACCATTTTCAAATTTTCAATTCATTCTCCAGGTTCAATGCCTTTGCTT
>CAIXTV010000210.1 GCA_903922465.1 uncultured bacterium | reverse complement strand
TTTTACTTTGTGAGAATAGGATACCTTGATCTCAGCTACATCCTGGTTGAATAGTGTTGTCATTGTAAAATGTGTTGCGACGCATCATCTTGTTTTTGATGCGCCTGGTTAAACATTAAATTTTTGACGATTTCACCGAGAACGCTGATTTGGGTCAAGGGGTTGGGTCATTCCGATGTATCGGAATGAAAAACCCGGAACGGTGCGTATAATTCATAATTCGGAGCACCCTTGACGCAATTCAGAGGCACTCACCTTCGGGTGCCGGTCGGTCGCAGGTAACTTTGTAAAAAATTGAAGTACCGTGTGTAGGGGCGGTTAGCACCGCTCTACCCAACCGGCCTGGAGGATTGGGGGAATTTATATTTTAACTTTATTGAAATTGCTCAAGGACCGTAATATTTCTTTTCCATAACGGTTGAGGGTATGACAAGTGGCGGATTGCGTGGTACTTAACTGTCAATCAGCACATATGATTGTGCGGGCAATGAAGCTTCAATTATCTTTCCAAACCCACCAATTGCTATATCCTTTTACCGGCTCGGCTTTTATACTTTTTGTCCTTTGATTGTCGATTTAATACTAATTTTCATGGTTTCAATTATTTCTAAACACCTGTCTTTTCGTTGTCTGTTGAAATCAATTAATAACTGAATCTGATATTCTTCAGTTTGGTCTCTTCTAGCAGCGATAAGTTTTTCTTTTCCATTATCATACTCTTGCAAATTCTTAATGATTTCCGATAATTCTCTATAATGGCTTTCTTCAAGTAAAATTGACGTTGTTTCAATCTGTCTATGAGTCTTTTTTAGTGCTGAATCAAATATTATTAAATTATTTTGATTTGCTAGATTCCATAGGTCGATACAAGCAAATTTTAATTCTTGAAGATTTTTCCATAAATCAATATAAAGGTCAACTTGTTTGTCATTATATTTTAATGCCATTGACCTAATAACCTCTATTTCGGATTTATAGAGTTCAAGTTTCTTTTCAAAGCCATGTTCAACTTTCTTTTGGTAATTGTCTGCTAAAGTATTTGCAGTTAATTGAACAAACCACCAAACTATAGTTCCTGAAACAGAAACGGTACCAATAATTCCAAAAATTATTTTAAGGATTGTCCATGTGTCCATTTTGCTATGTTTTTTGAATATTTCTGTTCCGGTTTTAGCCTTTATTAGCGGATGGGCTTATTTCCAATACTAATTACCTGTGCTTTTGATTAATATGCATCAAAGTCGGTCATGTCAACTTGTTGTTTTGTAAGTTGTCCGTCTCCATTGCAGGCAGGACAAACTTCAAAGTCTTTTGTCTGTCCCTTCCCATCGCACAGAGGACAATCCTCCATTTCATAATTTGAAATGTCAATGTTGTCAACTTGTTCTTTTGTGAGTTGTCCGTCTCCATTGCAAGCAGGACAAACTTCAAAGTCCCTTGTCTGTCCCTTCCCATCGCACAGAGGACAATCTTCTAATTCATAAATTGAAATATCTACTTCAATGTCTTTGTTTATAAATCCTTCTCCAACACAAACTGGACAAGTATCCAAGAAACTTGTGAACCCCTTAGTATTACATAATGGACAAACTATTAAATCAGTATTAGTTTGATATACAGTTTTTATATCATTTCTAACAGTAAGAAATGAGTAGGCAAATTGTCGTGAGTCCGGGTTTTCCTTTATAGAAACTGATGCAATTAATTTATCAATTTCCGGGTTTTTATCTTTCTTGCTTTTGAGTTTATCAATTTTTGATAAAATTGATTTCAATATGTTTTCAAATTCATCTTGAGAATTGCTATTCAAAAGTATTGTTTCAAATTCCTTTACTCGGCCAATTATATTGATTAGAGATAAGTATGTGAAAACGATTTCACTTTGCAAACCCCAACACAAGGCCTGAAAATTTTGAATTGCTTTTTTGTGAATGAGAATATCTTCTTCGGTAATGTTACTGTATCTGAAACCGAAATCATACACAGTATGATGATTTGGGCACAAGAATATTAAATTGTGCGGATGATTGTCAAAAGTTTTTGAAACAGGCTTTATATGTGCTAATTCACCAATATTTGTATTACATATAGGACAACGATAATGGCTTTCTGTTTTTATTTCTGTCGCAATACCAGTTGGTATAGTTGGTCTTGTTCCTTTTGCAGGTTTTGCCCAAGGCATATGTAAGTAAGTGTTAAATTCTAGAAGTTCTTTCTTTTCATAATAATACACACCTTCTTTAATAGTAAATTTTAATTTTCGACCATCATCTTTTGCAGCATACGAAGTAAACCATCTCAATAGTGTTGGAGAGATTTTTACATCTTGAGCCGCTTCAAATTCTGATAATAAAGTTGATGATTGCATATTTATTTTTTTTATTTTTTCATGTTTGTTACATACGGAAATTCTAATGTCCGAGGATGTCACCAGCCTTAACTTATGTAACTCTTTGTTTTATCAATATCTTTTGCTTTTAAATTCCCTAAATCGTCAAGAAAATCTTCTGGAATCAAATCAATGAAAATACTCCTACAATTTTTTCTAATTCGTTTTCCCGTTTTGTCTACAGGTCCATACATATAATCCTCTGAAAGTAAGTAGCATTTTTTTCTTGTCCTTGTGAGTGCGACAATGAATTGACATACTTCCACATCAGAAACATTTTTCGCATTTTTTGGCATAATTCCATTGTTTGCACCAACAATGAAAACGAAACCTGCTGACATTCCTTTACAACCCTGATAAGAGGTTAGAAGGATTGAGGGTTGCGTTTTATCAGGAATAATTTCTACTACTTCTGGAGATAAGAATCTTGCTTTTATTTCGGAAGAAGTTTTTTCTTCCACCAATTTTTCTAATTCAGCTAAAAGCATATCATTATTTTCATCTTTCTTATTGAACTTTGCAATGATTGAAATTACTTTAGATTGATGCTCCACAAATTCTATTGGAAGCAATTCAATCATTGGTTTTCCACCAACAGTTTTTTTAATGATGATTTTTATTTCATCATCATTCATTAGAAAATCAATGATAATTCTCCAACCTAAATTTGATTTGATGTTGTGGGAAAGGAATTCATATCCATCACAAACTGATATTTCATTTTTTTCTGATTGCTTGAAACTGATGTTTGCAAAATGTTCTTTAAGATTTTTGAAAACGGGATTCAAATATTGTCTTGCTCCAACAATTAAAACTGTAGGATACGCTTTTCCATCTTCCCAAGATTCTGCAATTTCTGCTTTTGAAATTTCCGCAATCTTGTTTCGGATAAATTTCACAACTGTGCTCATTGTCGTTATTTGTACTGTTGTGATGTATGGATATTTAATATTCTCTGCATCTTTCAACTCAATGAAACATTCATAGCGTTTCGGAATTCTGTCTTTCAGCCCTCCAGCTTCTTGAGCTGCTTTCAGAAGTGAATTTGTTGCGTTTACAATTACTTCCGGGCAACGACTACAAAATGGTAATTCAAAAGTTTGATAATCTCCGGACTGAAATTTATTTCTTAAATGATGCGGCGTGGAAAATCTTGAATCATAAACTGCTTGGTCATCATCACCAACAATTAAAATATTTCCTTTTTTTTCTAATTCGTCAATAAAGGCAACTTCAAGTGGATTAAAGTCCTGAAATTCATCAATCAATATTTGATCATAGGTTGAAAGTATGTCAGGGTCTTTTTGAAGCTCACGCCACATTCTGTAAACTGAATCGTTAAATGCAACTGCATTGTAGTAATCGCCTCGACTTAAATAAAAACTTATTTCATCACCGTTTTCATCAAGAGTTTGAAATTTATCATCAAAGTTTACGCACTTCACATTTAAATGTTTTGAATCTTCATCAACTATATTTGTAAGTTTCGGAAAAAGAAAAAAACCACCTCTGCGTTCATGCAGTATCTTTTTGCAGAATTCATGAAATGTTCTGACCTCAGCATTTACTCCCAGTGAACCTTCCATGTCGTTGCGAAGCAAACGAATGAATGTCATTGCAATGTTTGCACCTTTAGGATTCAGTTTAAGCATTTCACTGAAAGTGTATGTCTTCCCGGTTCCTGCCCCTGCAACAATTATTTTTTTTGGAGCTTTGGAATCAAGAATAGTTTTGAGAAGGACAGCTCTTTCCGCTTTTTGTGCCTCTATTATTTCTGCTTTTGTCATATTTCAAGTTCTATCATACCTAATGGTCAATAATTCAAAATTACTATGTCATTTAGTGATTTAATGATAATAATTTTGCCCGTGTGTCTCCACACAATTTTAAAATACACTCTGATTTATTGATATTTCGGCTTTACCAGAACCTATTCTTTTCTAAAAACAAGTCTCTTAAAATGCCATATCAAATATAAAAAACCTTTTGATTAAATCTATAACCATACATAACGATTTTCATAAGTTGGCCTTAAAAAAACCCTTTTTCAGGGGTTCTTTTTGGAAGGGATGTTATCTGGCGGTTGTTGCCATGGAGATGATCTCTGTTTTTTGGTCGGTGGCGATTCTTTCGGCAAGTGATTTGGCTTTTACGTAGTACCAAACTTTGTAGGCATATTTGGGTTCGGCATCAAGATCGGTTCCCAGGGAAACACTCCAGTATGGTTTTTCAACTCCGTCTTTTGAGTTCTCGCCGCAATCGCTGAAGGGGCCTTCGAAGAAAACCACCAATTTCTGTTCTTTCTTTTCTTCTTCAATTTCAACTACTTGTGTTGGTTGTTCCGGGGTAACTGCCTTAGGGGTTGCTGCCTTTTTTGAAGTTCTTGGTTTGCGGTCTTTTTTTGCGGTGGTTGTTGCTGTTGTTTCCATGGTTTTAGGTTTTAAGGGTTAAATTCATTTTTTGTGTTTTTATCAGTTCCCGAAAGCCATTAGCTTGTCCAGTTTTTCGTAGAAACTTTAGCTCAACTTGACAAGTGATGAAATGGCTGATAGGGATTTTTACACAAAAAAAAGAATGACCCTTCAAACCCAAAACCGGAAACCAGCAAACCCGGAAAAAGAGTGCAATCATAGAAATTCAGTGGCAATCCCTGGGAGTTAATTCGGAACTATGTTGTTGATATTGAAGAAGAAAGCTATAATTGGTTTTCTGAATGACCTTTCAGATATCGTGGTGAATATTGGTTGGAGTGCCATATTGGTTTGATTTCCCTGCCCTTTTCTTGCTGAACGTTATGCTGTGTTTGGTAATCCGGAAATGTCAACAATGGAAGAATGCCTACCAATGAGAAAACAGTGCACCATTATAATATGTAAGATGATATCCCGGAGAAAAGTCCCGGAAAAGGTCAACTATGGCCAATCTTTTGAATATATGTCGTGTTTGATGCTTTTTATTTTCACCACTTCAGGCACTAAGTCCACTTAGAATTAATATCTAATATTATATCTCCTTTATTCCGCCTTACGAGTATAAAAATGGCCCGGCAGGATCTTCCTGCCGGGCCATTTTTAGGTGAGTTATTCTGCATTCTTTTCATTTTCCGGATGGCGTGAAATTCCTTGATTTCCTCGTTAGTCATTTCCTCAACATCCATTTCCTTTTGATAAACATCCACTTCCGCGATCCTGTGATCGTAAACATTTCCGGTTCTGGACCAATGTTCCAGGATCACTTTCTTTGCCTGGTCGAATCCAACCCGCTCAAGCACTGCTTTTGCATCTTCGAAGGCAGCCTTCTTTGTCACGTGAACCCCGTTCAAACCAACTCCGGAGTAACCTTCAGTGACGGACCAGTAACTCGAAGCATTTGAAAGTACCGGGTGAACATAAAATACAAAACTTTCGAATCCTGGGATTACGATGGATTGCGCTTCCTTTTGTGCAACCCTTGCAATCTGAGGTGTTTTGGCGAAGAAAAGGCGGTAGATGGTTTGTTTTCTGCCGTAATGAGGCCGCTCTTCGGCGACCTCGCTTGTTGAATTCTCGGTTTGTTCTTCATAGGAGTGAAGGGGTTTACCAAGCATGAAATTGACAGCTTTGCTGGCATTGGAGGCAGCCCAAACTACCCATGAAGCATTATCCTTCAGAACTTTTGCCCAGGAGGCAATATATGCTGTGGAAAAGGCGAGATCGTAATTGTTTCCTGAGATCGCATTCAGAAAGCTGGCTCCCAGTTCTGCAATTAACTCCTCTTTGGAGTAGGATTCTTTTCCTGCTTCAGACATTCCGGTCATTTCCCGGTTTAGCCTGGATACATGTCCACTTGAATGGACTAGCTCATGGTAAAGGGCTGAGTAATAAGCTTCTGAGTTCTTAAACTGAATTTTGTGCGGCATCCTGACGGTATCCAGCGATGGAATATAGCAGGGATGGAATGAGGTTTTAAATTCGATATTTGGTCCCGATGGATAATTCTTGATAATCTCATCTGCTGTTAAATTATCCGGATTGAAATGGTTTTCAAATTCAGCGAATTTTGCAATCCTGGCAAGGCCTTTTTCGTCGAAGGTGCATTGGTCGGTGTTGAAAACATAGTAATACTTAAGCATCCAATGTTTTTTCTCATTTCCTTCGGCATCAACATCCTTCAATGTTGTGGTGAAGACGATGAAAGTTCCTTTTTCTCCCTTGTTTACAGTTCCGCCGTTCGAGCGGATCTGGTTAAAGGAGGCCCAAACAGGGGATTTGTAATCTGAACAAGCCAGCAGTAGCTGGTTCACACCCTGGTAATAATGGCCGGCCAGGGAAACCGGAGAAGGATTTGACCAGAGTTGTTTCCATGAACCGGCAGTTTTCATCCCCTCGATTACCTTATTGGTAATTGTTTCGTAAATTTCATTTGTCTTCATTGTAAAAAGTGTTGTGGTGCATCCCATGTTTAAAGATGCCCCTGGTGAAACATGATTTTGAACAATGATTACTGAGGGAACTGAATTGAGTCAAGGGGTAGGGTCACGAAACTGATGTTGAGTGAAAGACCCGGAACGGTGCGCGTATTTCAACATCGAAGCACCCTTGACGCAAATCAGAGGACTTCCTTCCAAGGCCGGTTTCCCGCAGGTACCTTTGCGAAAAATTGATGTAACGTGCGCAGGGGCGGTTAGCACCACTCTCCCCAACCGGCCTTGAGGATTGGGGGTACACTCTAAATTACGAGTATAAAAAAGCCAGACTGGTCTTTCCAAAGGGGTTTGGATTGGTTTTTTATCTATTTTGAACAATAATCAAAGGGATCGGAGAATTTTATAATGTCCAAATTTACAAAAACCTTTGTTAATAGTATTTTGCACTTTAGCAAGATGCATCACGCCAGATGCTTACGATATTTCTGAAATTACTAAAAAAAATACTGCTACTATTATGAAAGTTAAAAAGGTTCTAGAATAGCATATCTATAAATGTATTATTTATTAATAAACAATATCCTGTCCATTATTTGACCTATTGGTACTCCAGGCAGAAGATTTGCCATTAACCCATTTGAAGTTTCCCATTTTACTTGTTCATCCGCAATGTAAAGTTGGACATTAATAAAATGCTCAAATGTCCATACTCCGTATGGAACGTCTAAATTGGGGTTAGCAATTGCAATTGCTTCTCTAACTTTACTATCAAAACCTACGGTACAACCAAGCAATACCAACATCGTTTTGCTAATAGTCAAAATATGTGAATTAACATTATTTTGTAAGAGGATTACTGAAAACTGTGTATAGATTAATGATAATTGTAACCTCAGTTCAAGAACTTGTTTAAGACTACTATTTTTATTAACGAAATTGAAAATCTCAAAGAAAATCTTCACATTATTAGGATTTTGACAAAAATCATTTAGAAAATGTATATTTCGTGACCCAGGTTGATTAAAATATGCCCTCCATCTAAATAATACTAGACCAATTAATTCCTCTTTATCTAAAAGAGCTTGGCGAGTTTGAAATTTTTCAAAGTGACTATGTATAGAATGCAGATCCCTTACTTCACGACCATTTGCAAGACGAGCAAATGCTTCAATTCTTATTAAACATGTTTCTTTATCTGGAAAAAGTGGCATATTATTATTTTATAGTGGATATAATGTTATGTTATGAAAAACTCTACTTGGTTATTCATAAATTCTTAAAAAAAATTAACACTTGATGAAAAAATAGTGTTAAACAGACCTGTTACATTTAAAACACTAATAAAATATTAGAATACTTGCCATGCAAATTCTTTAAATAACTGAATTATGCAATCATATATTTATATTTAATATATTCTAAAATTGATATAGACCTTTAATAAGAATGCACTGGAATTACCAATAGAAAATTTGTACTCGTATCAATATATTCACTTTCATTGATATTATAAGAAGAATCAGAATAAATTTCCATCAATCCGATTTTTTCCGAAGTAGTAACAAATGGAACATGTCTTTCACTTTGAAGTAACGTCCCTAACCTAATACTATTGACATTTTTGTATAGCAACATAAGTTCATCTTTTGTAGGCAAACGCCAATTCTTCAGTCCATTGAAATTGTAATCCTTACATAATTTGTTTACAACATTAATGTTTAATAATCTTTCTTCAAAATTCACATACTTTGGAACAAACCCAACAATGGCAGCAACTAAACCTTTTCCAGTAGAATCTTCATTTATAATAATCCCATCTGAATACCATGTTCCAATTTTCGATTTTGGATACTTTGGCGAAATTGAATAACCAGAAATCTTTTCGATTTCATCTAAAGATAATAAATCTTCAATGGTATAATTGCAAATGGAAGTTTCAGATTTAATTGAATTAATTATAGGAATATAGCGAAGCTTGTAGTTAATGTCCCGTTTTTCATATGACTCATCCATATTAAGTTTATAAATAGTATTATTAGTTCTAGTCAATGCTTTAATATCTGCCGTTTCTGATTTTTCACTTAAAGGACAGTACGAAAAATTACTGGAATATTTTTTAAATTGATTCAATCCTCGTTTTGTAAAGCCATTACTAATAATAAAATTATTACAAATACCATAAAATTCATTGAAGAACAAAATAATAGCAGTTCTACTTTCACGTGTTCTAAAATAATAGTATACGCCCTCAAGATTTATAGGATAAACCTTCTTATTAATTGAATTATAGTTATTAACTTCATCAGCCTGAAGAGCTATTAGGGATAAATTTTTTCGCAAATAGTCGAATAAAAAATCCATATTTTTATTTGCCTTTGCATCTATCACAAGAGGAACTACCCAATCTTTATTCATGTTATCACGTGATTGAGGATCTTTACTTGATATAACATAATCAATTGATTGGTGTGCCACTGGATTGAGCATGATCAACATATCCCAAATAGATTTTATTTCAGCCTGTTCGTTAAGCATTTGCTGTTTCACATTAATTGCGAATAGGCCACCTTTAAATTCAATCGTCACACCTTTGGATTCGCTGAAACTTATCAACTTTGACACCGAAACGACTGCTTTTACTATAACAGCAGTGCTTCCATCAGGTAAAGTTGAAGAAGTTAAGATATCGTATTTCTGAATATTTCCATTACTTAGAGAAATAATCTCATCTTTGACAAGCGCATCATTAAGTATTGTTGTATTGGATGAAACAAATGTCCCAAATGCTTGCTCGATAGCATTTCGAAGAGCAGATTGTTTAGCATCATCCTGAGTTTTTCCTTGCCCGCTAACAGTTAATGTTACTGTTTTATCTTCTTGTGCGGATGCAAAATTTAAAAACAGGCAAAGAAACAGTAGTGTTAATAATTGTTTCATATTAATTATTTTAACGATTGTAATTTCTTCGTAATTGACATAAAATTAAATTCATCGATGGCTTTAGTAAAAGCTTTACTTGAATCATTCCATCCTACTCCATTGAAATTATTTTGAATACTTGATAAAAAGCTAATATAACCTCTAGAATCAGCAGAGTAGATAGTAGCTTCTAAAATACCAATGATAAATATTTCCAAACTTTTAAATGAACTTTTCTTCCTTTCTCCACGAATATATGAATCCCAGATTATAAATAGATTAGGATTCTTTAAATGCATAATTTTTGCTGCCCCTGTAGCGCCTATCCATTTTAAGTGCGATAATCTTGTGAAAATATCTGATATTGTCACTCTGTGGTCTCCTAAGTCAATTGACAATATGCTTTCTTTTTCTAATATCTCAAAATTTGCATTAAGATCCCCAATAATATTAGAGAATTCATCAAGATTAAATGAGTTTTTATGAAAACGGAAATAATTTGAATTCCAAGTTGCAATGAATAGCAGAAATCCCGCTATATAATTGCCTTTTTCAACTGTTTTTTTGGATAGATAATAAAAGTCAAAACCTTCTTGTTGATTTTCGAATTCTTCAAGCACAGAATGAAACAAATCCGAATTAACCATCTTAGTAAACTTAATTTTTAAGTTGAATTTATTTAAAATTTCATCATTTCAATTCTCTAAAATAAATATAAACCATTTTTTTGTTCTCTTCAACTTCAAAACTTATTAAAAGTTCTAGACCCTTAACAAATCCAAGCGAATTTTCTTTAATAGATTCAATAGTAGTAATTGTTGTACTTGATGAATCTTTTGAGCGTGTTTCATTAGTCTTTATTACTAGATCAGATGATACTGTTGAACCATTAAAAAAAGTATTTGCTTGCGATTGTGCCTTTGTCTGGGCAACACGGTTCATAATAGATACTGATGTATATTTAGCTTTTTCAAGGCAAACAACAGATATAAAGTATTTATTATCATAATCTTCCACAACTTTAACCCCGTCAAAAGGGGAATTAATATACATTCTTTTTAAGAAATTTGAAATAGATGTTCGTTGATCATTAAAGTTCTGAGCACTTGAGGAGTGTGTCAATATTCCTAAAAGAAAAAGAACTAAAACGTTTTTTATAGCTTTCATGGTGTAAATTATCTCCAAAATATATTATTATATGTTACAGTTTTAGGCTGATGTTTGGCGTATTCTATAGAAACTTCACGATAAGAACCAATACGCATTTTATCAAGTTCGAAATTTCTAGACAGTTGTTTTTCTTCTAAAACTGCATCTCTTTTTGATTGTTCTTCAGCGATTCTAACCTGCTCCTTTTGTGCAGCTATATTATCTGCATACTGCTTCATTTTAAAATCCCATCTGGCTTTTTCGTCAGCCTTTAATTTTGATGCGATACTTTTAATGAGAGTACTAACTTCAGGTTGGCAGCTTGCAAAAGGGCTTATTTCACTAAGAATTTCACCTGCTTGTTCTGCTCCTTTTTTATTCTGATTGGCAGCCCATATTGTTTTTGCTTCTGAAAACTTCTTTCTACAATCAGCATCAATCTTTTTTTGATATATCACAGCCAATGTATCTAAACTCCTAAAATAGCAATCCTGACATACCTCTGGTACTAAAGATAGCTTAAAAATAGCTTCATCATATTTTTCTTGTTTAGTGAGGGTCTTGGCATTTTTTAGTAAAAAGTCACACTGCGTTTTATAGTAGGTAATTATCTTATTTCTTCCATTTTCGATAAATGAACTAATGTCTTTATTTTTTGGATTTATTTGTTTAATGGCATCTATTAATGATTTATTCTCATTATTACCTACACCCTTGACTGAAATAGTAATATTGGCAAAGATTTTATTTTCAATCGCATCCCCTATGTAAAGAGTAATTTCCAAATTCTGAGCAATCATTTGAGGAGGGCCTGGAATAATATCTTTTGTGCCGACTGAAAGATTAGCTGTAATAATAAATCTTGGATTAACATTACTACCGCCAATACCATAAGTACTGGATATTTGATTAAGCTTATTTTCAAGTTGTGACTTTGCCTCAATAGGGATTTTAACCTGATCACTCACATAGGTGTTTAATACAACTCTTCCAAAATCATCAAGTTTGGGGGAATCTTGTGCAATCAAACTGTTGATTGTTATCAACCAAAGTAACGTAAGCAGGAAATTTTTCATGACCAATGATTTTTATTTTTCTCCAAGCACTAATATAGCTTCGCCTAACCCTCTTGTCATAAGTTTAACTTCAAAATTGAACGGTGCTGCTTTAAGATATTTCTGCAAACCCTTTGCGAATTGTCTGGCATCGAGTGCTTTATTATTGGCATCATACAATGGTATACGAACTTGTTCAAATCTGATTTTATTTTCGGTTGCATCACTCATGTTAAAACTACCATTTACACAGTTCTGCTGTAACCATTTATTGATAAATTCTGTAATTTCTTCACCGTTAATTTCTGATTCAAATGTTTTATCCCAAGAATCCCACCGTTTAACTGTTATTAAAATTTCACGTCCCTTTTGAAACATATCATCGAAATGACTTTGCAGCTGAGCCACAAAAGCGTCTATGTTTGCAATAATTGCATTTTGTAAGAGAACAGGTACAATATCTTTTTCATTTGGTGTCCC
The DNA here is from genome assembly GCA_903922465.1 of uncultured bacterium. Taxonomy (GTDB): domain Bacteria; phylum Bacteroidota; class Bacteroidia; order Bacteroidales; family CAIXTV01; genus CAIXTV01. The sequence goes on along the minus strand of CAIXTV010000210.1, from coordinate 6,321 downwards.
ATTCCCACTAGAAGAGGCAATACGTTTACTTGTGTAGGCATCAAATGCTTCAAGTACAAAAGAAATCGATTTCCCTTGATCGGTTTTATTAACTTTCCACCAAATTTGAATTATTATATCAGCTTTGGCTTTATTCTTAAGTTTGTCAAGCGGACTTTCAGAGATGGAAGATCCTGAAGTTGTGCTAGATGTCATATTATCTTCTGCTGTTCTTGCTTCAATATTTTTTAATTCCTGCTCGACATCTTTAACAGGAAAACCTCGATCTATCAATAAGGATCCTATTTTGCTAATAACCTGTCCAAGTTCTGTATCTTCCTGAAATGCAGTTTTGTAATCTGGAACTTGTTGTTTTGTGCCTTGATTATCAAATGATGTCATAAAGTATCTCTGCGTACACCAATTATCACTTGGCAAAATCATAAGTGTGGGCTTTTTCGCTTGTCCATAGCTACTACTTATATACCCAGCAATTATTATTAGAACGAAGAGTTTAACAAACGTAAATTTGTGTCTAGAATCCATTGTTCAATGATTTAATAATTTTAAGTTCTATAAGGTCTTTTCTTAGAAGATCTTTAGCAACTGCAATCTGATAAACAGTCCAATTTTTTTCGCCAATTTTATCAGGCAATGTTGATTCAGTGGTTGATGTTCTCACATATTTAAGCCAAGTGCCTTTTCTTCCGAAGAAAGCCTTTTCTATCTTCTTGAATTTAGAAATATCCTCCTGACTTGATAATATTGGTTTTTGTGGGATGCATCCATTAGATGATGAAATTCCAGAATACAGAACAGAATGTATTGCATCAATTTTTGCTTGATCAAGCTTGTATTTATTTCCCTTCTTAGCATCCCAGATTTTCATCACAACTGACCCTTCTGAACTTGTCGAAATACATTCCACTTGATAGGAATTATTTTTAAAGGGGGAAAAAAATGCAGCAATAATACATGTTATGAATAACGATTTCATGGGATAAATTCTGATTATTAATACACACGATTATTATAAAAACTGCAAATTTTTGATAAGTCGAAGGTTTTTGAATTAAACCTTATTAATGGCACAATTTAATTACAAGTATATGCATTTATTCAAAATTATTATTTATTTATTTTTGCTTGTTTCAGGCGAACTGACAAACGATACTAAATTATTGATGAACATACTCTATTTCCCAATGATCGACCTATTTTCAATGAATATAAATGCAATTACCGATACTATTTTACTCAGAAGTATTGCCAGATGGCATTAAAAATCATAAGGCGAGCTTTCTTTTTTGCTTCTTTTTGTCTTTCAGGAAAGAAAAAAGAAGTTCTTAAAATCCTGTGAATTTTAACTCAAAATTAATGAAAATGCCGGGCCAATAATTTATCATAAAAATAGGTTAAACACCTTTAAAAATGCGTTGCGGCCTTTAAAACTTCTTGTTTTTTCCATTTCAGACTGAAATAACAGTGTCCAGAAGGGTTGAAACGCAATAGAATTGGCAAAAATATAATTTGAATTTTTAGAAAATCAAGATAACTACAGCAATATCAACACAATAACCTCACTAAACTATAAATTAAAAATTCTTTTTAGAATTTTAATGTACCTGAAGACCGACCCGCTCTGGTTATTAGGTGAGATCACAGATGCACCAAAACCCGATATATGATGGCTTGTTTTCCCGGAATTAACCAAATTTATTACAATTGAACCTAATTTGTGATTTTCACACATGCTTTTAGTCTTTACTCTTTTCACAATAATCACACATCTATTACTACTGTATACTCTTTGCTGTTTTTAACATGCTAATTGTTTAAGAAATAGAAAAGAGAAAGCCCGGGTTTTTTCTAACCTGGGCTTTCTTTATCTATTAAATTTTCTGTGTCTATAATTAGTTTCAACACAATTTCGGCTTAACTGGAGTTTTCCTTTTTCTGAAGGTGGATTTAGCCAAACTCAATCCAATAATTTTAACAGCGTATTCCCAATATTCCCATTCTTTTTTAAGTCTTCTGATCTTATCCAATTTTTGCCAGGCAGTAAAGTTGCCTCGGCTGGATTGTTGATCTAATATAACATACTGAAGCATTTCATACTTTAGTAACATTTTCTTTGTTCTGTATTTTGGTTCTAACTTTTTAGCAAGAATGCCAGCTTGTTTATTCCCTTCTTTTGCTTTGTTTTTAAGTGAATAGTACAACAGAATGTTCTCTTGCCATTGATATTTCCCAATAGGTTTCATCCTTTTCATGATTTGATAGTTTGAGAGGTTAAAAAGTACTTGGTTAATGTTGATTAATTCCGACCAAAAATTCATTAAAGTCTTTGAAGTCCTGGTGAATTATCTGACTCTGGTTATAGGTATCGAAATGATTCGAGCAAAGCCGTTCCGTAGCCATCGTGCCGGCATGGTCATTATCCAGAAAGAGGTTTAGTCTGCTATAGTTCTTGATGAAAGGAATAACATCTTTGATAAATGACAGAGAGTTCAGAATGATTGTTTGCTGATTTGGCCTTTCCCTTTTAAAATAAACCAGGGCCGATAAGAAATCAAATACACCTTCAAAAATGTTTATGCACTGCATACCTGATCCATCAATTGTTGTGAGAAATTTAGGAGAGGTTGAAGTTTTTAAATGTGGTGTCCTTATTTCATAACCACCTTTATCGTTCCTCAAAGCAATGCCTGTATATCTATTGTCCTTTATGCTGAAAACTACTTCTTGTAAATATAGTCGGGCCAGGGAGAGAGGGATCTTCCTTTTTTTCAGGTAGTTTATGATATTCTGGTTTTGGATTTGACTGAGATCAAGGATGGTAATTGCACTTTTCAATTTTGCTTTGGATGGCTTTCGAACTGGTGATAAATAGCTTGAAGAACTCCTGTAATTTTCAATTTTCACAAGGGCTTCATTGACTGAGATATTTGACATCATCATTACGAGTGTGAGGATATTTCCCCCTTGGCCGATTCCATGGTCATACCAGTTATTCTTGTATAGATTGACATGGAAGCTTGGAGTATTTTCTTTCCTTATTGGGGAACAGTACCAGGCATCGGTCTTATTGATTGTGCTGGAGAATACTCCCAATGCTGAGAGATAATCGGTAATCGGAATTTCGCATACTTCTTTGTAGTTCATTTTGTTTTTTTTAAATGTTAATGTTTGAGTTTATCATACCACCTTGCAACCGACAATCAATCGATTGATAATAAGAGTGATATGGTTATTTTGATCTTGCAACTACTGTTGCAACTTTGTTGATTAAAGATTTGGGAAGTGGTAAGTGGAAAGGAAGTTGTAGGTTTTATTTTTCACTTGCTACAACCTATAAGCACTTGGTATTTAATTATTTATTAAAGAGAGTGGTAAGGTGGTAAGAAGAATATGAAATAAGAATGATTAAAATGGTGGGATAGGATTTTCAATTTCATTTTGACTATTGATTAATGCTCCTTCTTTCTTAATTACCGAATAACCGTGTTTTGAGTTACCCTCTATTTTTTTGCTGTATTTGGGGAAATCCAACTTTGTAAGTGCTTCTCCGAGTTTCTTCATGCTGAGCTTTTGAAAGGAGGATCTTTCAATCTCAGCCTTAATCACACTTGTAGTTAAAAAGTGGGTTCCTTCTTCCCTGGTATGTGGCACATCATAGTATTCCATGAGAAGTTCCTCTTCAATAGATACCACACGAAAGGCCTCATTGTTCTTATGAAGTTCATGAATTTCAGTATCGTTAAACCAGTAAATGAAGTTGTCAGTAAAAAGCGCAAAAAGCTGTGAATACACTTTATCCATATCAATGTCCTGTGCTTTCTGAATATCGATATCCAGAACCTGAAAAGGCAGAAATCGCCTGGAACCGGTTATGTCTGTCAGGAAATCGTTTCCATTAACGGAAGCCATGAAACTTGCCAGGTGCGGGTATTCACCCATGAAGGGCTGGAATAGTCTGCGATATTTCGCAATGTTCATTGTAATATAGTTCTTCAGTTCATTTTCATCCTGCCGGTTCAGTTGTCTGAGCTGATCATCGATGTTGATATAAAGAAATTCAGCCAGGGAGGTTAATGTGTCTTTACTTTTTGGCTGGATGTTACCTGTGAATAGATAGTTAAGTAGACTTTTCGGGCAGAGGTTTTCGAGCCAGGAAGTTTTGAATTTACCCTGCTCCCCGGTTAAAACAAGGCATACATGGTTTTTACATTTCAGATCATCCAGAGCGTTTGCAATCACACCGACCATCCATTTCTTAAGATATTCTTCCCATTTCTCTGGATTGGTAACTATAACAGTGTCGCACAGGGCTTTAAAATGGTCTTTTTTATCCCAGGCTGGAAGAGAGGTAAAATAATCCTTCACAGGATTGACCAAAGGTGAGAAATTGCTGATAATGGTTGCTAAAACGGCATCGCCAGAAACTTTGATGGATGATCTTTTCATGTCACGGACAAAAGAGTTAAGGGTATATTCATCCACCAGTTTCCAATGAGATTCACTTTTCTTCTTAAATTCCGGCCGGCCCTTGACGGTGTTAAATCTGAATTTGAAATAAATATTCAGATAAGCCTCGATGGCATCCTGGTTAGTAGGAGGTTGTATTAAGCTTACGTTATCCGGATCTTCAGAAGTTAAAGAAGGTTTCTTTCTGTTTGTGGAATTGCCCATTTTAAATTGCTGTATTGGGTTTCGTCATTCAATCGAATCCGATTAAATGGGAGAACAGGTTTAAATTCAAGGATGATAAATCTGGAGAGATCAATCTTTAGATTATTTTTCGAATCTGCTTAATGCCAGGAATTCGCTGAACGATTTCCCGGTGATCCATTTTCCGTCCATGGTTGTTTTAAGCTTTTTCTCCTTGATCATTTTAGAAACGGTGGAAGGTGAGATTTTAAGTTTACGGGCGATGACTGACCGTTTGTAAGTAGATTCCATTTGTTCGCGTGGAATCCGCTCAAGGTCAAACTCCTTCAGTGCTTCTTTGGCAGCCATCTTATTCAATTGGAATAGCTGGTCTTTTGTCATCATTACAATGGGATCCGTGTTCATTTTCTGTATTTTTAGAATTGGTTATACTATTTTATGGAATATTTGCAAGTAATCTATGATTTCGCACTATATTTGCTGTGATTATTTGGAATAAACCTTAAATAATTCACCACAAATGTAACTCAAATAGTATACTAAATACTAATTAATGGAATTTAGCATCCAAAATATAGTAATTCAGAAACATTCTAAATAAATGGAATTATTTAATTCAAAGAAAATAAGAGATTTATGCAAAATGCATAACATGACATTTAAAGAGTTGTCTGAGAAAATAGGACTAACTCAGACGGGTCTTCAGGGAATTTTTAAAAATAACTCAACAAGTATTGATACCCTTCGAAAAATTGCCCAGGTATTTAATTTACCTATTGAGTATTTTTTCTCACCTATTGAAGAGGTTGATATGATGGATACTGATGGAACCATGTTACCAGCAAGGGTGGAAAAGGTTTATTATCCATCACAATCACAAATAGCAAAACTGGAGAAACAGGTTGAGGATAAGGAAAGACTCATTTTTTTCATAGAAGACAGAAATTTGATAGAATTAGCGATAACTGCCGAAAAGGTGGTCAGACTTTTTAAAGAAAAGGGGATGAGCCCGACAGATTTGGATTCCCTATATGAGATCTTTTTCAAGATGGAGGATTTTGATAAGGCAGTGCATAGAAATCATGTCCGGGATCCTGAAATGATTAAGAGATATGAAGAATGGGGTAAAAGGATTTAGACCTTTCTTTATTTCTCAATTTTGCTTCATAATTGCTTCAATACAATTTGGAGTACCCGTGTGAAACAGCAGTAAAATAAGGCAAGTCAGAAAAGTGTAAAGTCTGGAAAGACCGCCGTCCGATCAATATCAAATAACTACACAAGACAATGATAATGAACCTTCGAAAATTATTCACTCCGGATTGAGTCTTTTTCAAGCCTGATGAAAACACTTTCTTCACCTGAATCGACCGAAAAGTTCGTGAATTCAATAATTGATAAAGATCTGCCAACTGGCAAAACCTATCTTAGGGTTCCGGTAGAAAGTGAGAAAATGGTTTCAGATGTCTTAGGAATTATATGGCAAATTGATAAGTAAGGTTAATAAGTGTGGAATAAATAATCATTCAATTGTATATTTCTCCTATAAATCCCGCTCCCTACGAAGGGAGGTGTTTGTTTATCCGATGAACTATCGCCCTTTTGACGCTTTGGGCCAGCGAGTTTCTCCTGCGAGCTTTGCCAATCAGAAGGCTGGCATTAACTCATGTC
>CAIXTV010000209.1 GCA_903922465.1 uncultured bacterium | reverse complement strand
ATCTATTATGTTCTCACCCTTCTCTAAATCGCCCAAATAGAAAGCCCAAACATTTGATTTCCTTGATTTTTCATTATTAATTGTTAATTATTAATTGCATTTAACCACTTTCCTATACTCCAATCGCTCACTATTCCTAAACCTAATTACATACATCCCGGCAGTAAAGTTTGCCGTAGGCACAACCGTCTTTTCTATCATACTCCCCTTATAAACAATCTGCCCGATATAATTAAATATCTCAAAATCTATTTTATTAGTATTCCCTTTTGATTCAATTGTAAACTCATCTTCTGCAGGGTTTGGATAAATAACAATTGGATAAATAATAGGCAAATGAGTAGTAGTATCACATTCAACCACCGAAACATCATCAATAAAATAATAAGCATCATTACCAACTGGAGGACCGGGAATATTTGTATAAGCTATTAAAGTATGCGTATTTTCATCTCTTTTAAAATTACCAATAGTCATATAATCTTCTCCCCCATGAGCAATAAACCATCCTGAAATTTTAACCCAATTGGTAGTATCAGTTATTATATTCCATTCAGGATTTTGAATTTGAGGTATTACATTAAAAACCTGACTGGTATCCTCATTTGAATAATTTAAAGTGTCTTTTGAAAAATATGCACCTAAAGCGTCTACTCCAATTGGAACTGGATATTGGCAAAAACGAGCTAAAGAGACCCAAAATTCCACACAATAAATCTTTCCATTTTGTAAGGTATCTAATAATTTTACTTCAATATATTCTCGATAACCACCATTAGGCCAACCTGGTTCACAAAAACATATTCCAGCATATGCTTGGCCAGTTCGTGCATTTTGGTAACCCATATTATTATTAGGAACTCCCCCTCCCCCGCAGGGGATAGGGAAAGAGGAGTAAAAACACATATTAAAATAATCTGATGACCCGCCTGGACCAAACCAAGGAACCGCTTTGAATATATCACCCCCATTTAAATTACAATCAATTGTATACTCGAAGCTTGGGTTTGGGACTAGATTATTTTGAGAATATAATGAAGTAAAATATAACAAAAAGAAAATGAGTTCTAATATTTTTATATTTTGTAATTTAGTTTTCATTTTCTTTTTGTTATAAGACAATATTTATTATAGAAAAGTTGCTTCCTATTTTTTAATAACTGCAAATTTACTACTAAATAGTATATTCCCATTTTGATTTACATTAATAAAATAAACCCCTTCGCTTAAGTTCCTTACATCAAAGGTAAATAATATTTCATTCGAATTTAAATTATAGGTATTAATAAGCCTACCGGTTATATCCATAATTCTCAATTCTGCAGTGCCATTAGGTAAATAATATTGTAATGTTGCTGTTTCATTTGTTGGATTAGGATAAATGTTTCCAAAGGAAGCTTTTAGTTTGTTGAGTTGTGGTAAAATACTTTGACCACCTTGGCTTTCCGGCAAATCGTATCCTAGCATTACACAAGCGGATGCAACTGCATCACGACCAAAAGAAGGGTTTTTTTGACTAATTTCATCTAGAGCATCTAATTCAGGTTGTGTTAATTTACTTTCTCCTAAAGCCCAGGTATTAACCCAAATAGTTACAACATTTTTAATCATTTCGGCATAACTTTCTGTATAATCGAAATCGTTCAAAAGTTTATATGCCTCTTTAAAATCTTGATGTAATCCCTCATAAAGCTTTTCTTCTAATCCAACATTATCTGTTTGAAGTTCACT
>CAIXTV010000208.1 GCA_903922465.1 uncultured bacterium | reverse complement strand
TATCCGCGGCGATGATGGTGTGGGCCACAACCTGGAAACCTTCAAAGGGTTTTGGTCGCTTGGAAGGACGTTTAATTTTTCGGCAAAAATAGCTTTTTAAGGGGTTGGGGTTTTGGATTAAGGTTGCCTTGAAAAGGGTAATCAAGGCCCAAAGAAGCGCAAAGCTTATTTAATTGGCAGACCCAATTGCTCAATATTGCATGAAACTTGGCTGCCAGCCAACACGAATGATTGTGTGGGTAACAAAGCTTCAATAATGTTTCCAAACCCACCATTTGATTTGTAAGTTTAGCCTCAAAGGTACATTTAACAAACACTATCAAAACCTAAGCTTCCAGCCACATCCCGGCCATGGCTTCCCACATATCCCACCCGTAAAGTGCAAAGGAAATCCGCAGGTAAGGGATTTAGTTCAACTTGGCTTTATTCATTTTCATCAATTTGCTATCAATTTGTAATGTCTTGCGCGTTCGGTCAGACACACTCTTTGACAAGTTTTGGTCGTGCGGTTGGCTTTTTGAGCGACTTGGCAATGTATGTGGCTGTGAAGCGTTGGCATTAGTTTTCAAGATTTGATATTGCTTCAAATATTTTCAATTTGATTTCTTCGTTTATCTCAAGCTCATTAATTACCGAGCTTATCACTTCAAAGAGCAAATCTTTGTCTATTGCTCCTGATGCTACGTGGTAACTAATATTCTCCATTTCCCTGATAAATCCCGATACAATAAAAACGTATCCGTTTATTAACAAGAAATGTGCTCCCAATGCAATTGCAATCCGTTTATTTCCAGCATTGAAACAATGAAATTTGTTAGAACAGAAAAACAAATGTGTCAACTTATCCACAAAGTTAGGATAATAATAATCGTTTTGAATATGGTCCAAAACACTTTCAAGTTTACCAATGTCAAGAATGCCATCATCGCCACCTCCACTAACTTCAACAGTTTTCCGATGTATCTCTTTTGCTTGTTCTATGTTGATATAAAACAATCTCATCCTCTTTCTTTTAAGCGTTTAAATACATCCTTTGCCTCTTCAAGTCTTTCGGCTAATTCCTTACTCTTTTCGCCCAAGAAACGTTCAAAATCTCCTGCAGGTATGGATCCAACATATTCTTCTAATTGTTGATGCAAAACATCTCTAAAAGCCAAGTCCCGACTTGCCATTTTTCGTCTTGCTTTCTCAATCAACGGAACCCATAAAGGTAACTGTTCAAATGCAGAAAAAAGATTGTCAAGTTCAAAACTTGTGAGTTTTCTGCCAAGTTTATTGTATCGTTCTTCGATTAGTTTTGCTAAACCAAATTCATAACTTGAAATCAGGTCTAAAACCTCGCTATACATTGTTTCACGAACGTTGTCCTTTTCGCTGAGTTTCAAAATCTGACGGTATTCCGTAGCATGTTCTTTGAAAATGGATTGATATATCTTATTTGTGTAAATAGCATATTTTGCATTTCCCATTGCAATATAATTGCTTAAAGAATCAGTAAACTCTTTTCTGTAACTTTCTTCTTTATAATAACTAAGAATAAAGTCTTCGTCTCGTTGGTTTATATATTTTGTGCTACCACCTGTGCGTTTGTTGATAGTGTCAAGTACAATATCAAGAACAATGCCTCTGAGCGTTCTTGCTTTGTCGCTCTCTGTAAGTAGCATACCGAGGTTTAGGAACGCACGAAAATTAAACACACCAAGATTTCTGGTTTTGTGGGCGACATTAATGTCGCTCACACCTGATTCCTGACAAGTCAAAACAAACTCTTTCAGGCGGTTACCCTTTAAAACCTCGTAACCATTTACCTTTAATTCCTTTTCGTGAATTTCGAGATAACGCTCTATAGTTCGTTCATCAATTTCAAAGAAAGATGCAATTTGACTTTTTAAAAAGCGGAGCTGATTATCAAACACGATTCCTTCAATCCCTACCGCATTTTGAATTTCTTCAATTGCATAGTTACTATTTAATATATTTTGCCGTGCTACGGTCGAGTTTGTTAAATCTTTCATTCTAACTTAATGTCATATTAATTTTTAAAGCCCACAATTTACTAATTTCTTTTCACGAAGCAGGAGCATTGGCAAAAAAAACAGTTCAATTCGACAAGCTCATTACAACGCTTTTGCAAGCTTAAGCATCGGCTTGTGTGTCGAGGCTTGCAAATGTGCTGTTTTGTGTGTTAGCTGTTCATTATTTCGCCTTTCTTTTTCTGTCTTTAAACAGCAAATTGTACGCTGTGTCGTTTTTTTTAGGCTTGTTGCTAACGGCTGACGCTATGGCAAGTGCGGGACTAAATTGTTGCTCAACTGTCAGCCAGCACAAATGTATATAAAGATTTCAAATGTTTCAACGAGCACGCAAACCCGCATTTGCTATAGCGTTTGTTGGCGTTTCGTTGTTTTTTCAGTTTGTCGGGTTTAGATTCTACTAAAACAAAATCTTTATTATTGATTTAGTCTTTCACTAAGAATTTTTCTGATATCGTCAGCACTTGGCTCAATTGCTAGTATTACTCCCTTATTATCGACCAGAAATTTTCTCCCACCACCCTGTACGCCATAATGTGACCAGATTTGGTTCTGGTCATCCAATTCAACAAGGTTAATCCACGGAAACTTCTCCTTTTCGATCCGATATTTTAATGCATCCGTATTTTTATATTCCCGGGCAACACCACAAATGGTAAATCCTTTTTCTTTGAATTCTTCATAGATAGGCAATAAATTTCTGCTTCCCAATATGCAAGGCCCGCACCATGTTGCCCATAAATCAATAACTGCATACTTTCCATCAATAACTTCTGATAACTTATAAAATTTACCATTTAGGGCAGAAGCAGAGAAGTCATAATATTTTCCACCAACCTTAATATTTGTCAAACCTTCCAACATTACAACAATCATTTTCGTATAAGGATGATCAGGATATTTCTTTATATATTTAGGTGCAACTGTTAGGATATCGTTTGCTGTGATTCCTCTGTAGCTTTCTAGACGTTCTGTAATTTTAATCAAAAGGAAATAGGAAACCAAAGAAAGGTTGTTTTGAATATAATCTAATCGATGCCTGTTTTCTAACACAGTTATTGAATCCATTTTATCATTTAGTGCTTTCCCTTTTTGAGTAACATATTCCCCTCTATCCATCATTTGCTGAAGAATTTTAGTTTCAGCTACTGATATTTCAAAATCGTTTTCATTGCTATTTGCTGATATCGATTTTTCATAAGCGATTTTTTGCTTTGCCTGTTGTACTTTGAATTCAGCACTGAAATATTCGTCTCTCTTCTTTAATTCTGCAGTACTATCTGTGATTGCTTTTTTTTGTGTTTGGTTAGCATCTTTATTCAACTTAAGAAAATTATAGTACTCTGATGTGAGTTTACCGCCAATTATTTCATCCTTTTCAAGCTCTGCCTTAGAGTGTAGCTTGAAAACTGTTGTCCCGTTTTCAGGGAAAAAGTAAATGTATCTATAACTGCCCATTTCCAGATCATCCTGAAAGATCAAAAAATACGCTTCAGTAAAAGGTGCGGTGAGCGTATATTCAAATTTCCCATTATTAATCGGAATGAAGGTCTTTGTGTCACGATCCGGATCCTCTGTTGATTTAAAAAGTATTAATGTTTTACTATCCCGCCCTATAATTTGACCTGAAAGCTTACATGTTATAGCTTGACCTGAACCAGGAATTGTCATAAGAAGAATACCGAATAAAATAAGATTTTTGCATAATGTCTTCATATGATAATGTTTTTGCTATTTGTAAAATTACTATGTCTTATGTCTGAAATTTTTGTCTGTTTACAATGAACGCCAACGGATGTGCAGGCGCATATTGCCTGTGTTGCGCCTGCGGCAGGCAATTGCGCTTGCACGATGTTATATGTTGTTGTTTCTTCATTTTGACCCCTTAAAACAGCCCTTGTGAGTATGTTTGATAATCATTGGGGCTGTTG
>CAIXTV010000207.1 GCA_903922465.1 uncultured bacterium | reverse complement strand
CCACAACCGGAACTTATTATTTCGCATTTAACTGCTACTCAGCTTTAGATATGTACGATTTATATGTAGATGATGTATCAATAACTGGAGGAACAATAATTTCACCAACATATTCTTGGATATCCTCACCAGTTGGGTTTACCTCAAACCTCCAAAATCCCACAGGAATCACTCCATCCACCACAACACAATACACTGTTATTGCACAGAACTCGTACGGTTGCTCTGCTTCAGCTAATATCACAGTTTCTGTTGGGAGTTCAGTTGCTCCAACAGGAAACACCCCTCAAGTATTTTTAAATGCTTCAACCATTGCCGATTTAGTTGTAAATGGCACTAATATTAAATGGTACGATGCTACAACTGGAGGAAATCTCCTTTTATCTACCGATGTTTTAATTGATGGACACAACTATTACGCCTCTCAAACAATCAATGGTTGTGAAAGTCAAACCCGTTTAGAAGTCAATGTAATCGTTTTTTTGATTAAAACAGTTAATCTACACTTATTCTTAGAAGGATTATTCAATCCTGCTACTAATACGATGAATGCTGCAATGGATGGCAATACAAGCCTCCCTCAATATAGCCCCAGCATTGTAGATAGAATTCAAGTAGATTTATTCGCTGAAAACTCGCCTTATGCTCCTATCGGAGTCAGTATTAGTGGAATTGACTTGGCTCCGGACGGTTTAGCCTCTTTCCAGATATCCCCAACATGGAGCGGGAACTATTATATTAGGGTTAAAAGCCGTAACCATTTAGAAACATGGTCTGCAATACCGGTTCCATTTAACACAACAAATGTAAATTATAACTTTACAACGGCAATGTTACAAGCTTTTGGTAGTAGCCCACAAGTTCTGGTTTCCACTAATCCTCCATTGTTTGCGTTCTATCTTGGCGACCTGGATCAGGGTGGATGGGTTGATGCTATAGATTTCAACCTATTTGAACCTGAGCTTACTGCCGGATCTGTTGGATTCATTTTATCTGACTTCGATGGAGGTGGTTGGGTAGATGCTATTGATTTCAACATGTTTGAACCACGATTAACATCAGGCAATTCATCTGAATATCCGGCTAAAAAATAATATTACACAAATCAAATCAGGGTTGTTTCATGATGACAACTCTGATGATGAATTATTGATGCTAAATGATAAACCCGTTCGGTAGTGTTTCCCTAACGGGTTTTCATTAAGCAAGTCATTTTTAAAAGCAATGTTCTTTATTTAATTCAAGAAATCAATTTTAAAAGCAAAAAAAATTAGTGTAAAAATATCAGTTTGCGAGAGGGACAAACTGATATTATTTCATGATAGATGAATTACCCGTTAGGTTTGAATACCATGCGGGTTTTCATTCTTACTTTCCTTTCACATTAAAACAATTACTATTTTCTCCATTTACTGAAATTCTTTTTCAATTAAAAAATTTAAACTCTTGAGTCTATTCCGAAAAGTAAAAAACAAAAAATTGACATTAAGACATCAAGTCACGAAGTCACACAAAGTATTGAAAAACAAGCCTGTTTTCTTTGTGAAACTTAGAGTATTCGTGTCTTTGTGGCAAGAAAAAGGCTTTTCGGAGTAGACAAAACTGTTGAATATTACAAAATCAAATGATCAAAAAATTCATTTTCCTAACTTTTATTCTTATTTCTCCCTTTATAATTACTGCCCAGCCTGGTTGCCCAAGCATTGATGCAGGACCCAATGTTGCCCTCAATTGTAATCAAACCTCTGCAATTCTCAATGCAACTGTTGTAGCCACAGGAACCACAACAACTTATTCTGTTATTGCCATACCTTATTCACCACCATATCCATACAATACAGGAACACCTATTTTAGTTAATATTGACGATACGTGGAGCGATGCTATTCCACTTCCTTTTAATTTTTGCTACTATGAAAATAATTATTCGCAAATAGTACCCGGTTCCAATGGGGTAATTACATTTGATATTTCAAATGCCGGTGCTTATTGTCCCTGGGAGTACACTGCAAGTTGTCCATCAGGGAATTTACCCTTAAATTCTATTTTTGGTCCATATCATGATATCGACCCCTCAATTAGCGGAGATATGTATTCTGCAATTTTAGGAACCTATCCTTGCCGCACCTATGTAGTGAGTTGGAATCAGGTAGCGATGTATGATTCTCCTTGTAATTACATGTTAGCAACCCATCAGATCGTATTATATGAAAGTACCAATATTATTGAAATATATATTCAAAATAAGCCCTTGTGTTCAGCTTGGAATGATGGGAATGCCATTGTGGGCATTCAAAACTCAACCGGAACAGTAGGATTAACTGCTCCGGGCAGAAACACTGGTCAATGGACAGCTCAAAACGAAGCCTGGAGGTTTACTCCAAATGGATCCCCCAATTATACAATTACATGGTTTCAGGGCATCAATGCAATTGGCACAGGGTCTTCAATTTCTGTAAGTCCAACAACCCCTGCTTTCTATACTGCAGAAGCAGTTTATATCAATTGTAATGGAAATGCTGTTACTGTAAGAGATTCTGTGCAAGTAACACCGAATATGAATTACAATATGTCCATAACCCCCACAAATGCAACAATATGTCAGGGCGATTCTGTCGTAATCATGGTGAGTGGCACCCCCGCAACATACACATGGACACCATCTCTGGGCTTAAATACAACAACCGGTCCTAATGTTACAGCAACACCCACTTCTTCTACCAATTATGTAGTAACCGGCACAAATGGAATATGTACAGGAACAGACACAGTTCATATAACTGTTAATACCATCCCCATAATTCAAGCACTTGGGAGTATAATATGTTTTGGTGACACAGCAACCTTAGCTGCCATCTCCAATCTAACAGGAACAAATTTCATTTGGTTTCCGGGTGGCGATACATTGAATCCTGCAACTGTTACACCAACCACAACTACAACCTATACCGTAATTGGCGATGCAAATGGGTGTAAAGACACCACAACCACCATTGTGACAGTAAACCCTCTGCCTTTTATAACAATAAATAGTCCTTCTATATGTATGGGGAGCGATGCCATCCTAACTGCCAATGGAGCTACAACATATATTTGGAACGATGGGAGTTCCTCTAACCCATATACAGTTTCTCCTTTTCAAACAACAACTTATTATGTAACTGCAACCGATGCCAATAACTGTTCAGATACTGCTTCAACACTCGTTATAGTAAACCCTACTCCAACAATAGCCACAAGTGGAGATACTATTTGTTCGGGAACCACTGCAACACTAACTGCCAGTGGAGCTTCATCCTATGTATGGAGTACCGGAGCCACATCAAACCTATTAATCGTAACTCCTGCCACAACAACAATTTATCCTGTAACTGGAACAAATTCATTCGGTTGCACTGATGTCGATACAGCAATCGCAATAGTTTATCCAACGCCTATTATTGATTTTATTGCCAATCCCTGGGCAACAGAAGTAGACAACCCCATCGTTTTCACCGGAAGTTCCAACGTAACAGTAAATCAATGGCTATGGAATTTCGGCGATTCCTTTACCGACAATACAGGCGCTAATGTTCTTCATACCTACACAAGCGATGGAGAATATGTGGTAACACTCACCACTTCAACCGATCACCCTTGTGTCAGTTCAATCAGCCATTCTGTAATTATCGAATTGAATTTACAATTCCCGAACGTATTCACGCCAAATGCCGACGGACAAAACGACAAATTTGAAATCGTAGGATTAAAGCCCGATAAAGAAAACAAACTCCTTATCTACAACCGTTGGGGTAAGAAAATTTACGAAAAAGAACACTACGAAAATTCCTGGTCAGGCGAAGGAGCCGCCGATGGCACTTACTTTTATGTTTTCACCTGGAAAAGCTATTCCTTGGGCAGAGAAGCAAGCCATTCAGGCAGTGTAACTATTTTAAGATAATTAAATTGTATCATGCTAAAAAATAATAACATATATATCTAATCAGAGTTGTTTCATGATGACAACTCTGATTGAATTCTTGATTAATGAATAAACCCGTTTGGTCTATACCTTACGGGTTTTCATTCAAAACAACAGAAATTATCCCTTTACAATCAAGACATTCTATTATAAACCACTTATATAACTATTTATTTTGATTAAAACCCACCCTACTTATCAATTATTATGGTATGCATTATCATATTAGTAGAGATTACCTTTGCACAAAAGTTTTTCGGTCCAAATATAATTGTAAATAAAAAGAATTTTTAACCAATCAAAATGACTTACCCTGCAAATACATATCGAATTATTGAACCTGCCCCTTTTGTTGGTCTTCTCACCTATATTGAATATAGCCGAAATGTTCCTCAAAATTACACTTCTTTATCCCCTTTGTCCCCATTGTCCTTTCTTAATTATCAATTATCAATTTCCCTATTTCTTGAATCTTTCAAAAAAAATATTTTCCATAATATAAGTTATTCTTACCCTTCTACAGGTTATTTTGAATCTTCTCCTTCTTATTTTGAACGTTCTTCTTCTTATTTTGACTATTATTCTGGTTATTTTGACTGTTATTCTGGTTATTTTGACTGTTATTCTGGTTATTTTGACCGTGTTACTAATTTCATTGATCGTTATTCTGATTATTGTGAACGTGTCACTCGTTATTTTGACTGTGTTACTCATTATCGTGAACGTGATACTGATTATTGTGAACGTGATACTGGTTATTTTGCATCAAATCTTCTGTATAATAATATTGATACGGCTTTCAGTGGATTTTCCGAAATGCGTTTCTTTCAAAAAACGATGTTTTCTTTTTCCTATTCAAATATTAAACCCATCAACTACTAATTCAACATCTAATATATCAATTAATTAACTTAATAATTCTATCATGAAATCTCAATATCAACTCCACTTCAATTCTAAATTAAAATTACAGGATTTTTGTATCCTTCACGACGATGTTCTTTCAATCCTCATGGAATATCCTGTGCTAATTATTGCTTTTAATTTAATTATCAATAAAATAAAAGCCGCTATTGCTATTAATAAAGCTAACCTTAAACATTTTGCAACAAATAAAGAAATTCTTCAAAGAGTCATGATTGATTTAGTATGGCACTACCTGTTACGTGCACGTGTCTTTGCTTTTAATAATAATTTGAAGGATATATATCAATCTCTCAAACTTGAAAAAACATATATTTCTGCTAATGATGATGCTACCACAGCCGATAAATCAGACGAAATCCTGAAAATAATGAAAAGTAATCTCACATTGCTTGCAAATCTTGAAAATGCCAATATTATTGAAATGGAAGCTGCCATTGCCGCATTTCGTGCTGTTTTATTAAGTCCCGATGAAGCTATCAAAGATCGTAAAGCCCTTGGCACCGATCTTATTCCTGTTTTATTAAAAGAATCCGACATTATCACAGATAATATTGGCGATTTAGTAGAATCCTATTTAAAAGATTTATTTGCAGATTGGAAAGAAAGAGAAAAGATTGGTAAAGATACAGGTACTCGTCATCAGTCAATTAAAATTAAATACATGGATGCCGATACCGGTGCTCTTCTCTCAAAAGTAAAAACAACCATTGTAAATGGCAATGGTGATATTACTTTAGTATTTAAAAGTACTAAGAATGGTAATGTAACAGCATACAGTTTAAAAACAGGTAATTGGTCAATAACATCCGAATATCTGAATTATATAACCGATGTAAAAACAAATATCGGAGTATTTGCCGGTAAAATTGCTAAATTCGAAATCAAACTCCAAAAGAAAATCCAAACCGGCAGTCTTCTCATCACACCCCTAAACAAAAACACCGGCGACCCCATGCCCAATCTTCATTTAACCATATCCTCTCTCAATCTCACCTTCGATGCAGGCGAAGACACAGTTATTATCTGCAATGAAATCCCTATAGGTAATTATGTCGGCACAATCACAGGCACAACCATCCAACCCCAAACCCTTAACTTCTCCATCACTCCCAACACCCAAACCACCCTCACCTTTCAGGTCGATCCAACTCCCCCCATTACGTAAATATCTCTAAATCTCAAATCCTAAATAAAAAAGGCTTACACCACAAGCCTTTTCCTTTGTGTCTCCTTGTGTAATTAAATTGTGAAACAATGTGCCACAGCTCCCCCCTTGGAATTTGAAATTTGAAATTTGGGTCTTGGGGTTTGGGTTTTATATCTTCATATCCTCTTTTAAAAATGCAGCTGTATATCCTTTACTGGATTTGGCAATCATTTCAGGAGTACCCTCTTCGATAATATACCCTCCCAAATCGCCCCCTTCGGGACCCAGATCGAAGATATAATCAGCTAACTTAATCACATCCAGATTATGTTCGATGATGATAATGGTATTGCCTTTATCCACTAATTTATTGAGCACTTTCATCAGCATATTAATGTCTTCGAAATGCAGACCTGTGGTGGGTTCGTCAAGAATATAGAGCGTTTGCCCCGTATCTTTCCTCGCAAGTTCAGCAGCTAACTTAATGCGCTGTGCTTCTCCCCCCGAAAGCAAGGTCGATGGATGTCCAAGGGTTATATATGATAAACCCACATCCTCCATTGCTTTAATCTTAAACTGAAGCGAGGGTATATTTTCGAAAAATCCCACAGCTTGTTCAACCGTAAGGTTCAACACATCATTAATTGACTTATTGCGATAGCGAATTTCGAGAGTCTCACGATTATAACGCTTCCCATTGCAATCATCACATGTCACATAAACATCCGGAAGGAAATTCATTTCTATGGTTTTAAGCCCAGCACCACCACATGTTTCGCAACGACCACCCTTTACATTAAAAGAAAACCGTCCTGGGGCATAACCCCTGATTAGTGATTCGGGCAACGAAGCAAAAAGCTTTCTAATTTCGTCGAAAACGCCTATATAAGTAACCGGATTCGACCGCGGAGTCCTCCCTATCGGCGACTGATCAACTTCTATTACCTTATCAATATTCTTAAATCCTTCCACTTTCTCATAAGTTAAAGGATGAAGTATCGATTTGTAGAAATGCTGCGAAAGTATGGGGTAAAGCGTTTCGTTTATTAGGCTCGATTTGCCACTTCCTGAAACACCCGTTATACAAATCAACATACCTAAAGGCAAATTCAGATTCACATTTTTAAGATTATGTCCTTTAGCCCCTGTTAGGTTAATGAATAAGCCATTTCCCTCCCTTCGAATTTCAGGATATTTAAGCGATTTCATTCCACTTAAATACCCACAAGTAAGTGATTTGCAATTCAACATTTCTGCGGGAGTTCCTTTAGCAACTATTTCACCCCCATGAATTCCAGCCCCCGGACCAATATCTACTACATAATCTGCAGAAAGTATCATTTCTTTATCATGCTCCACAACTATCACCGAGTTTCCCATATCGCGCAGATTTTTAAGTGTCGATATGAGCCTTTGGTTGTCTCGCTGATGAAGTCCAATACTAGGTTCATCTAAAATATAGAGAACGTTAGTAAGCTGAGAACCTATTTGAGTAGCCAGGCGTATGCGCTGAGTTTCACCGCCAGATAAGCTATTAGCAGGACGCGATAGGGTTAGATAATCTAATCCTACGTTTAAAAGAAACTCCAAACGCGATGAAATTTCGGCAATTATTTCTTTGCCAATAAATAATTTTCTCTCATCAATCTTCCCTGGAATCCCTCCAAGCCATTGTATTAATGTTCTAAGACTTAAATTGCTCAACTCGGAAATATTTTTCCCATCAATTGTAAAGTAAAGCGCCTCTTTTTGCAAGCGTGTGCCCATGCATAAAGGACAATCGATGCTATTCATAAAACTATTCACCCACTTCTTCATAGATGTGGACGTTGTAGAGTCACTATTCTGATTCAGCAGAAAGTTTACAATGCCTTCATAATTTAATGAGTAACTCGAACTCACACCTACATATTCATTGTGAATCTTTAACACCTCATTCGAGCCATAAAGTATGACATCCAGTGCCTCTTCACTAAACTCGCTAATTGGGTTGGTTAGTGTATAATCATATTTAAGTCCAATGGCTTCCAATTGCCTGAATATCCAGTTATTTTTGTACGGACCTAAAGGAGAAAATCCTCCATCTTTTATACTTTTTCTTCTATCAGGGATTATTTTATTGATGTCAATTTCTGAAATATGCCCCAAACCATTGCATTTATGACAAGCTCCATAAGGAGAGTTAAAAGAAAAGGTGTTTGGTTCAGGATCATTATATGATATTCCTGAAGTGGGGCATACAAGCAAACGGCTATAATAATATAAGGAGTCGTCGGCAGTGTCAATTACCGAAATAGATCCTTTTCCATGTTTCAAACCTTGTTTAATTGACTCCGCCAGCCTATGATGTGAATTTTCATTAACCGGAATTTGATCAATTAGCAATTCTATATCATGAGTTTTAAATCTATCGATGTGCAAACCGAAGCTAATTTCTGTTATTACTCCATCAATTCTAACTTTAAGGAAGCCTTGGCGGCGAATGTTTTCGAAAAGTTCCCGATAATGTCCTTTTCGCCCTTTAACCAGAGGAGAAAGTATGATGATTTCTTTATCGTTGTATTGTTCTTTAAAAAGATTAATGATTTGCTGCTCCGAATAGCGAACCATCTTTTCACCTGTCACATAAGAATGAGCATCAGCCACCCTTGCATATAGCAATCTCAGGTAATCATAAATCTCTGTAATCGTCCCAACAGTAGAACGTGGGTTTCTATTTGATGTTTTTTGTTCAATGGAAATCACTGGGCTTAGCCCAAGTATACGATCAACATCAGGACGCTTAAGTTCTCCAATAAACTGACGTGCATAGGCTGAAAAGGTTTCCATATACCTTCTTTGACCTTCAGCATATATAGTGTCAAACGCTAATGACGACTTACCACTTCCACTAATTCCTGTAAAAACAACAAGTTTGTTGTGTGGAATTACAAGATCGATATCCTTAAGATTATGCACCCTTGCACCATATATCTCTAAATTATCGATTAAATCATTTTTGGCAAATGAAGTATTTTCAGATGGAGTCTGTTTTTTAACCATTATTAAAATTGGGAAGAGATGGGGTCAATTTATCAATGTTGCAGTATCATTGACAAGTGAATTGGGGTCTTTAATTCGCGAAAGAAGATTCAAATAAAGCAAATATTGATTTTGCGGGAAAGTTATGATGTATTGCTTCTTGTTTTTATTGGTAAGTTTACGGTCTCTGAGCCAAGGATTGAACTGTTTTAAGTTCTTATAAGAAGCTTTATTTATTTTAGCGAAATCTGCAAGATTGGATATCGACGAATCAACCATTACCTTATAAGTAGGAATCGTTTGATAAACATCTTTGTTTCTCAAATAAAACCCATAATCGGAAGGTTTTTCAAGTATGAGCTTTAACGAAAGTATTCTGAAAAGATAACGGGAAGTTTCGTGATTTAAGAAGAGTTCATAATAGTTAGTGCATCCTTGAAATTCAATTTGTTTCTTCATTCCTGCTTCGCCCATATTGTATGAAGCAGCCGCATTAGTCCATGAGTTGCAAACTGAATAAGCATTTTTAAGATATTTGCATGCAGCTAAGCTTGCTTTCTCAAGATTATAGCGCTCGTCAACTTCTTCATTAATTTCCAAACCATATCTTGAAGCAGTTTCCTTCATAAACTGCCAATAACCACAAGCTCCTGCTGATGAAGTGGCATGAGTTAATCCACTTTCAGCCAATGCGAGATATTTAAAGTCATCAGGCACCCCTTGTTCTTTTAAAATTGCTGAAATAGCAGGAAACCATCTGTTCGCACGCTTAATCATTAATATAGTGTTTGACTGCCAATAAGTATTTATCAATAATTCCCTTTCAAGGTTTTCACGAACATCAAAATTTTCTAATGGCACCTTCTCTCCTGCAAAACTAAGTTCGTTAGGAATTTCAATTGAAAACACCTTGCAATGACTTTTAAAAGCATCTTTATAGTTTGTATCGGAATCATTTGGTTGATCGGTGGAACATACGAACACTTTAATTACCAAAACCATCAGGGTAACTGAAATAAGAACCCAATGCCACTTATGTTGAAATAAATAATTTAGAATTTTCATTTTTAGAAATAATGTTGTGATTGTTCTAGGGTCGTAAACAATACATCCTTTTCAGATAATACAGGATTGGAGACTCCCCAATTGATATTTAATTCGGGATCATTCCATATAATGCCACTTTCCGATTCTTTATTATACACTTTTGAACACTTGTATAAGAAAACAGTATTTTCTTCTAACGTAATGAAGCCATGTGCAAACCCTTCTGGAATAAACATCATAAGATTGTTTTCTTGTGAAAGCACACAAGAAAACCATTTTCCAAAAGTTGCTGAATTAGTACGGATGTCAACAGCTATATCCAAGACACTTCCATTGGAGACCCTAACAAGTTTTGCTTGTGCGAAGGGTGGTTTCTGAAAGTGTAAGCCTCTTAACACTCCTATTTGAGAGTTTGATTGATTATCCTGCACAAATTCACAATCAATGCCTAATTGTTTGAACTTTGGCGTTGAAAACGACTCGAAGAACAAGCCTCTGTCATCTTTATATACATCAGGCTGTATTACATACAGGTCGGCAATGGGGGTTTCTATTAATTTCATTTAGTTAGTTTCTCTCAGAATATATTGAGTATTACAAATGAATTACTTCGCCAAAGGCTGCAGCAACTGCTTCCATAATGGCTTCAGACATGGTAGGATGGGGATGCACTGCATCAATAACTTCTTTTCCGGTAGTTTCAAGTTTTCGACCTAATACCACCTCGGCTATCATTTCAGTGACATTATCACCAATTAAATGTGCTCCTAACCATTCTCCATATTTAGCATCGAATATTACTTTCACAAAACCATCTTTTGCCCCTGAAGCAGTAGCCTTTCCTGAGGCAGAAAAAGGAAATTTACCTACCTTTATTTCATATCCAGCTTCTATAGCAGCTTTTTCGGTATAACCCACCGAAGCAACTTCGGGATTGGTGTATGTGCATGAAGGAATATTTCTATAATCAAGAGGCTCGGGCTTGTGACCTGCTATTTTCTCAACACATATGATGCCTTCATGAGATGCCACATGAGCAAGCGCGGGGCCCTTAACAACATCACCAATTGCATAATAACCTTCGATATTGGTTTTGTAATATTCATCTACAAGTATTTTACCTCCTTCGAATTGTATGCCACAACTTTCAAGACCTATTCCGGTAATATTAGTTTCAACACCAACAGCCGACAATACAATGTCTGCCTCTATTTCTTCTAATCCCTTTTTAGTGTTTACATGAACTTTGCAAATATTGTCAATGATATCTACCGATTCAACACTTGAATTGGTCATCACTTTAATGCCAGCTTTTTTAAAGGAACGCTCCAATTGTTTTGAAACTTCTTCGTCTTCGATGGGTATGATATTGGGCAAAAACTCAATTAAAGTTACCTGTGTGCCAATTGAATTATAAAAATAGGCAAA
Organism: uncultured bacterium; assembly: GCA_903922465.1. Lineage (GTDB taxonomy): Bacteria > Bacteroidota > Bacteroidia > Bacteroidales > CAIXTV01 > CAIXTV01. The sequence goes on along the minus strand of CAIXTV010000207.1, from coordinate 3,468 downwards.
TTCAGAACCAATTGCCCCTGAACCTACCACCACCATTCGTTTTGGTTGTTCGTTAAGAGTAAGTGCCTGACGATATCCAATAATCTTCACCCCATCTTGTTTCAGTGATGGGAGTTCTTTTGAACGAGCACCCGTTGCAATAACAATATGTTTAGCTTCATAAACAGTTAGTTCGGAAGCGCTGTTGGTTACTTCAATTTTTTTTCCAGGCATTAGCTTGCCGAATCCTTCAATAACATCGATGTTATTTTTCTTAAAAAGGAATTGAATGCCTTTGCTCATATTGTTGGCAACATCTCTACTTCTTTTTACCATTGATGCCAAATCTGCTTTAGGCTCTTCATTAAGGATAACTCCATAATCAGCAGCATGTTTTGCATAATTGAATACCTGAGCACTTTTAAGTAAGGCTTTCGTAGGAATACAACCCCAATTAAGGCAAATCCCTCCTAATTCAGCTTTTTCTACCACGGCTACTTTCATTCCTAATTGCGAAGCTCTTATTGCGGCAACATAGCCACCCGGACCACTTCCTAATACTATTATATCGTAATTCATAAAGATTATATGTATGTTATTTAACAGGTCGCGAATTTACAAATTCTATGCTTTTACAACGCATTTTGTTTGTATAAGTTTTATTTACAAGACACAAAATCCGACAGAACGCTTTTAATCTATATAATAATGATGTATAATATGAATTTCATAGGCATGTATATTCATATTGAATCATGCTATTTCTATCGGGATAATAAATCTGAAAACAATGAAAAGAAACGCTTTAATCACTTTATATCAAGCATAATCTCGATTTAAAACACTTTCAACACTCACCTTAAAATCATTTTTCTGATGTACAAATATGCAAACACGAATCATACTTCTTTTGAATGTGAATAAATTTTTTGGATTTGAATTCACTCATTTCAGGATTTTAGTAATTTTACCACAGATTTAAAATACAAAATATGAAATTCAAACGTGTTTTACTTAAACTGAGTGGCGAATCATTAATGGGCAATCAGGGCTATGGTATCGACCCTGCTATTCTGCAGCAATATGCAGAAGAAGTGTTGTTAGCATTGAAAGAAGGCATTCAAATTGCAATAGTTGTTGGAGGCGGAAACATCTTTAGAGGGATGCAAGGAACGGCAAAAGGCTTCGACAGGGTTCAGGGAGATTATATGGGAATGTTAGCAACTATTATGAATAGCTTAGCTTTACAGGGTACTTTTCAACAAAATGGCATTGGGTGTAAAGTGCTTTCGGGTATCGACATCAATCCTTTATGTGAAAAGATGAGTAGTCAAAGAGCAATTGAGTATCTTGAAGAAGGAAAGGTGGTTTTTATTGCAGGTGGCACTGGAAATCCATATTTTACTACCGATACGGCTGCTGCGCTTAGGGCTATTGAAATTAAAGCTAATGTGGTGTTAAAAGGCACACGCGTTGACGGCGTATATGATTCCGACCCCGAGAAAAATCCCGGAGCAATTAAATATGAGAGTATCCCATTAAAAGAAGCCTTTGATAAAGGACTAAAAATAATGGATTTAACAGCCTTCAGTTTGTGCATCGAAAACAAGATGCCTCTGATTGTTTTTAACATGAATAAGCCTAATAATTTATTGAAAGTTGTAAAAGGCGAGAATATAGGTACTTTTGTAAGTGTTAATTGATAGAACAAAACATTATGAGCGAAAATAAAATTGATTTACTTGATCTTGCTAAAAAACGCATTGGTTTTAAAAAGCATCTGACAATCTATATATTAGTGAATCTTGCCTTATGGCTGATTTGGATATTTACATCCTTCCTTGTTATGGGTGGATATTATCACATTTGGCCCATCTACCCACTTATTGGATGGGGAATAGGCATTGTTTTCCATTATCTAAGAGTATATAAATGGAATGAAAGCTGGGTGGAAAAAGAATATCAAAGCCTCCTCAAAGAAAAGGAAGGGAAGGGGTTATAAGTTTTAAGTTTTAAGTTTTAAGTTTTAAGTTTTAAGGTTTAAGTTTTAAGGTTTAAGTTTTAAGGTTTAAGTTTTAAGTTTTAAGTTTTAAGGTTTAGGTTTTGAGTAAAGGTATTTTAGGCACATTATAAAAATAAAAACAACACAATAGTATATGAACGAAGAATCTCAATTTTGTTTAGATGAGGCCCATGAGGGTATGCAGACAGTATTAATTCATTTCGAGAAGGAACTCCATAAAATAAGAGCAGGTAAAGCCAGTCCTTCGATGCTCGAAGGTGTTAGGGTGGACTATTACGGCACCATCACTCCTATTGATCAAATCGCAAACATCAACACCCCCGACCCACGTCAAATTGTGGTGCAACCTTGGGAAAAAAACATGCTTGCTCCTATCGAAAAAGCCATCATGGCTGCAAACCTCGGATTTAATCCTCAAAACAATGGCGAAATTCTTCGAATTAACGTTCCCCCATTAACCGAAGATAGGCGTAAAGATATGGTGAAGAAAGCCAGAGCTGAAGCTGAAGCTGCCAAAATCAGCATTCGTAGCATTAGACGCACGGCCATGGATGATGCTAAGAAATTAGAAAAAGATGGAACTCCCGAAGATGATGTTAAAATCTTGGAAAGAGATATTCAGGAAATCACCAACAAACACATCGAAAAGGTAGACAGGGTGCTCGAAGTTAAAGAAAAAGATATCATGACGGTATAATTCCGGCCCTGAATTCTGCTTCCCTTTTCTTCAATATTGCTCAAAAGCAATTTTATCAAACAAATTCATTCCTTTGATTAATGTCTTTACCGAGGTATCGACATTAATTGGATTATTTAGTATTTCGCAATGCCGAATTTGAAGAGTATTGCGTGAATATACTTTTATACAATAACATTGTACTAATCACCCTTCACACTTTATTCGGCAATCCTATGCCCATTCCTTTTGTATGGGAAATATAAACTTCAATCTGAGTTACATATACCGCAACATATGTTTACTAAATTTCGACTTGTTTAACAAACATCTTTTTTAGTTTACACACTTTATGGGATACTGCCTGACCTTTTTGAATGAGGTTAAAAATATTTTGCGAATAAATTTCTAACCTACACTCTTTATAGGATACTGCCTCCCACACCCCACATTTCTTGAAAAAAATCGTACGGATTTTTTCGCCATGCGTACGTTTCTGTTCGCCATGCGTACGGATTTTTTCGCGGTGCGTACAAATCTACTCGCGATACGTACGGATTTTTTCGCGGTGCGTACAAATCTGTTTGCGATGCGTACGTTTTTTTTCGCGGTGCGTACAAATCTACTCGCGATACGTACGTTTTTTTTCGCGGTGCGTACAAATCTGTTTACGATGCGTACGTTTTTTTTTGCGGTGCGTACAAATCTGTTTACGATGCGTACGTTTTTTTTCGCGGTGAGTACAAATCTGTTTGCGATACGTACGTTTTTTTTTGCGATGCGTACGAAT
>CAIXTV010000206.1 GCA_903922465.1 uncultured bacterium | reverse complement strand
CCAAAAGTTGAAATACATATTTATATTTTTCTATCTTATTCATATTTAAAACAATAAACAAATAATATAGGAATTAAAGGGTCTATTCATCTTTATCATTTCCATCAGAAAAACATGCGTATATATTTCAAAATTAAAGAATGTTCAAAAATACAAAATAATATCCACTAATCATCAAAATAAAATTCATCTTGCTAAATCCCATCTAACTAGCTGAATATTAAATCAAAAAAACATAAAAAACTATCCTTCGGACTTATGTTCAAAGAAATCAAATTTATGCTTTTATCGACCAAATTTATATGAACATAAATTGAATTTATACTTATATCGACCAAATTTATATGAGCATAAATTTGGTCGATACTTATATTTATTGAATTTATATGAAGATAAAATTGGTCAATACTTGTATTTATCGAATTTATATGAGCATAAATTTGGTCGATACTTGTATTTATTGAATTTATATGAGCATAAATTTGGTCGATACTTGTATTTGTTAAAGAAATACTCGTATAAATTGAAGAAATACTTTTAAAAGATATATATATCGTTATATCAAATACTTAAGAAATATATATGCTTGAAGTACTTTCTAAAGTATGAATAATAAACTTATATTTAAGGTGCAATACCCGAAACCCAGGTAGTCCATTCTCCAAAGGCATTTCCCGCTAAAATCAATCGCCCCCTGAACCAGTATTCCTTTTTAGAGATTAAATTTTTCGCAATACAAATCCCACTGCTTCCGGAAGGTAAATGAGTGATAGTTACACCTCCATCAACACTCATTTGAAATTCATGATAACCGGCTCCTTCACACTCAAACACTAATTCACCAGGTTCGCTACCTTGTTTAACACTATTTTTTCTCTTGCCGCGAACGGTAATGGTTTTATATTCGAAACCTGCCCCTATACAAATTTCGATAGCATCTCCAACATTATTATTCATGCAAATCTGAACCATCGTCATAATGTTCTGAGCATTGTTATACATGATTTTAACAGCTTTTTGCAGTGCATTAGCGCTTCCTTTTACATTTGTTTTTCTTACAGTTATAGCTGCGTCCACATCTTCGATGCAATCTGAAAAATCATCTAAAGAAACAATGTTAGAGGGCCAGGGAATTGGAAATCTTACATTGCCTGTTAGTTTATCTTTTTTGTAATTAGCATCATACATTTTATCGGCCGGAGCTAAACCTTCCCAGGGTAAAATTGCAATAATTTTTCTAACTTCAACCATTTCAGAGTTTTCGTGTGGTTGAGGAGCTCCCATAATTCCTGTTTTTACGATTACCATAATTTTAATTTTTAAAGGTGAATAATTAGTTTGTGTGTTTTTAATTTTCAAACACAAAAATAAGGGTTAATAACTTAATTGTTCACACTATTTTCATTTTTTTTCAACAATCGAATGTTAATAAACTTAACTGATGAAATTTGAAGGATGGGAAAAGCCGGTAGTCCTCCATTTGCAGTCGTAATCAGCATAATTTTAGGTTTTTATGTTTTGAATATTTTGCTTAATCGTATTGAATAAACCACTAAAAATTGCTGACGGGAGGTTTCCGACTACCAACTTATTCTCCCTTTGATTTGATTTTAAGTCTTCTTCCTAAAAGTCTAATAGTCTAATAGTCTAAATGCCTCCTTGGGTCTTGGAATTTGAAATTTGGGTCTTGGGTCTTCTTCCAAAAAGTCTACTAGTCTATACGTCCCTATCTATTCCCTAGTGGTGTAATAAGAGACAAAACCTGGTAGGTTTTCCCAATAAAATAAAATTCCAAAAAGCTAAAAGTCTAAATGACTAAAAGTCTAATAGTCTACTCCAACGAAAATATCACATAATCCGAATCCTGATAGCGAATAGGGTAGAGAAAGCGGTAGTGTGGCAAATCATTTGTTTTATCGAAAATAAGAAAGCGGCAACCCAGCTTTCGCAGCGAATCGAGGGTGTTGGGACGAAGCTGATCGTTTGCTATAGTCCAGCCTTTTCGGTGGGTGAAGTATAAATCGCGGGGATTTACATCTCCGTTTATCACCATTAAATCGTGTTTGGGTATCTCAAGGTCGGCAATGTTTTCCAATCGCAACACATGCTGTTCGCGGGTGTTGATGCGGAAATCGTGCATTTGATTCAATATTCCTTCGGCAATCACCAAAAACATGAGCAATTGGATAATTCGCACACTTTTAATAAACTGCAACGACCAGGCAGCCACCAGCGCCATAAGCGGAACAAAGGGAATGATGTAGTAAGAATGCAGATAAAAGGTGCGTCCGCCTTTGATTACGACCAGGCTGTAGGCAAGGCTTCCCAAAACGAAAATCCACAACATCTTTTTATTTTTATGGAGGATGGATAGGACAATACCGGCGATAAATAAAATAAAACCCGAGAATTTCATTGCATCGGAATAAAACTTTTCGGAGGTGGGCAGCAAGTTATGAATGATTTCGGAAAAGCCCTGCCTGAGGGAGGTTCCCATATAGAAATGCCAGTATCCGTAGGTTTCCACCAAATGCGGAACCCAATAGAAATACCATAGCGCATTGAGGATGCCGATGGAGAGCAGCACGAGACATAGTGCCAAAAACCGTTTTAGAGGCTGCTGAGCGAACGGAAACATCATGAGGGGCACGAAGGCCAGCATATAGCCCGCGGGCAGCTTACTGAGCACGCCAAGGCATAAAAGCGAAAACGACAGCAGCAGGCGAAAAATATTGCCTTTGCTGAGGTATTGTGAAGCATAATATAAGCCTGCCATCACCAGCGAAACGCTAAAGGTGTCGGGCATAATCTTTCGCGAATAGGCAAACCAAATGGAACTTAGCAGAAAAATGGAAGCATTAAAGGCAAGTTGTTTTGTAAAATAGCGTTCGATGAGTTTATAGAAATAGAAAATTCCGATGGACGAAATGATGAGATTGATGAGTCGTCCGTACCAATGTTGAAATCCGAAAAGTTTGGATATAAGATAAATAAGATAGTTCAGCAAAGGAAACTCCATGCCGGTGATGCCGGTTTTTTCGCCTGCCATATCCACCTGAGGATAAAAGACATTGGCATCATTTTCAACAAAGTTGCGTGCAACCATATTGACGGTAACCTGCCGCCAACTGTGAGCAATTTCTAAAGGAGCATTCGTAATGCCATACAATCGAATGATGCCGAAAACAACTATCCAAAAACGGACGTCTCTAACCATCCCTTTATTAAACCAGCGCTTCATACCCTTGTAAAAATTGTTTTAAAGACCCAAATTTCAAGTCTTAAATTCCAAGCCCCAAGAGGTCCCCCTTGGAATTTGGATCTTGGGACTTGGGTCTTGGGTCTTAAACTAAGGTTCGATGGTTTTTTTGTCGTCATTTGCATCTTCGTAGTCTACATTTTCAAATTTTCTTTCAATCCCATCTCTGAAAAACGTAGTTAATAGTTCGTTGCCTTCTTCATCATACTTAACCCATTCGCCTTCTTTTTTGCCCATCACATATATTCCCTGCTCTTTTATGGTGCCATTGTCCCAATAATTTACATGCTTGCCATTGGGGTTATCATCAATAAACTTCCCTTCGAAAAGCAGTTGGCCGTTGTTGTACCACGATTTCCACAAGCTGTCTCTTTTGCCATCCACATATTTTCCAATTTCTGTGTAATCGCCATAATTCAGCTTCCAAACGCCGTTTTCAATGCCTTCTATATAATCCCCTTCGGTTACCACTTTTCCGCTGTCGGTATATTCTGTAAGCCTTCCATCTTCCAGACCGTCTAAATAATTTTCTTCTCTATGCACTTCTCCCGTAACATAATACCATTTCCACAAACCATCGAAAAGCCCGTTTTTATTGTACGAACCCATTTGTTCTAACTTGCCATTCTGATAAAAGAATTTCCACTGACCGATGCGTTTATTGTCTTTGTAACTACCTTCAGCTTTCAATTCACCCCCATCGAAATATTCCGACCATTTTCCCTGTTTCAGTCCGGCTTCGTCCACAATTCCTTTTCCAATCATAATGCCATGTTTGAAAATATACGAGATTTCAATTTTACCCTCTTTGTTATATTCTCTTCTTATTCCATCAGGTTTATTGTCATAATAACTCCCCACAATTTTGACATTTCCATTGCTGTAATAATCTGTTCTGATATCATATACCTTCAGTTCTTCGGCATTGTCCTGCAACACATCATCAATGTATTTTGTCACTTTAAGAAGATTGCCATCGGGGTCATATTCTTTTAAATATCCGTTTTTCTTATCGTCGCGATAGGTAACTTCATTTTTAATGATTCCTTTAGGATAAAAAACCATCCAACTGCCTTGTTTTTTATTGTTTTGATCCACCCGATTAATCTTCTCACGACTAATAAGCATTCCTTTTTTGTATTCATAAAGGGTGATAACAGTGCCATTTTTATCAAACTCTTTGGCTAAACCCTCTTCCAAACCTTTATCAAAAATGATTATTTTGCTAAGAATTGTGTCGGAAACAAAATACTTTGTGGGTCCCTGTTTTACATCCAACACATAATTTTCTTCAATAATTTCGCTATTGCTGATGATTCTTCTCAGGCCGTTTTTCTTACCTTTTTTGTAATTTACTTCGAGCGTAAGTTTTCCTTTGTTATTATAAAACTTCCAGGTGCTGTCCAACTCAAAATTCAAGCGGTTTCCTTCCGATTTGATGATACCGTTTTCATAATAATTTTTCCAATATCCATCAGGTTTTCCATCGCGCATCAATCCCTCACTCGACTTTACCTGATTGGGATAATAAAAAACAACATTACCATTCTTAATAAGCGTATCCTGCGAAAAAACTTTAGCATAACTTATTGATAGTATGCTAAGCAAAAGTATGAATTTGAATTTCATAGATGAATGAATTTATGAGAGTTCTAACATTTTTATAATAGGTTTACGCGCCTTATTCATCAGTTCTTCTTCTAAAATAATCTCGGGTTGTTCGTTCAGAAGAGAGCGATAAATTTTGTCTAAAGTAATCAATTTCATATAAGGACAATCGTTGCAGGCACAATTTTTATCAGAAGACACAATTAAAAACTCTTTTTCAGGCGAATTCTTTTTCATTTGATGCAAAATACCTGTTTCGGTTGCGACTATGTATTTTTGACTATTGTCCTTAATCGAATAGTTGAGTAAGGCAGTTGTTGAGCCAATAAAATCGGCAATTTCAAGCACTTGTCCTTTACATTCGGGATGTGCCAATACTTTTGCATCAGGATTATTAATTTTAAGTTCGATGATGGCTTCTGCATTCAACAAGTCATGAATTTCGCAAGAACCATTCCAAAGCAACATATTTCTGCCGGTAAGATTATTAATATAAGCACCTAAATTTTTATCGGGTGCAAAAATCAATTTTTGTTCTTTCGGGAATGATTCAACAATTTTCACCGCATTACTCGATGTGCAAATGACATCAGAAATGGTTTTAACCTCCGACGAACAGTTGATATAGGAAATGACTTTATAATCAGGATGCGCATCAACAAAAAGCTTAAAATCGATGTATTTGCACGAATCGGCTAAAGAACAACCGGCTTCTCTATCAGGAATAATAACTTTTTTGCTTGGGTTTAATATTTTGGCAGTTTCTGCCATAAAATTCACCCCGGCAAAAATGATTATATTTGCATCAGTTTTCTTAGCTTCCTGCGAAAGTGCAAGGCTATCGCCTATAAAATCGGCTATATCCTGTATTTCGGGTATTTGATAATAGTGAGCTAATAGAATGGCGTTCTTTTGCTTTTTGAGTTGATTTATGTTTTCAACAATATTCATATTATTATATATTTTAAATTT
>CAIXTV010000205.1 GCA_903922465.1 uncultured bacterium | reverse complement strand
TTATTGAGTTGAGTCATAGAAGTGCTATTGTTTTTATGGTCTTTTTATACCATAAATGTAGAGGTGAATGTACAGGGATAAGCTTCATTGATTCTACAGTATTAAGGGTTTGCCATAACAAGAGAATATCAAGAAACAAGACATTTAAAGGATTTGCTGAAGTAAGTAAATCAACTATGGGGTGGTTCTTCGGGTTTAAACTTCATTTAATAATCAACGACAAAGGAGAAATTTTATCTTTTTTCTATCTAAAGGAAATGTTGATGATAGGAACGCTAAGATTATTACAAAGATGACAATGGATATTTTCGGGAAACTATTTGGTGATAAAGGATATATATCAAAAATCGTAAGCGATATGCTTTTTGGAAATGGGATTCAACTCATTACTGCTGTGAAAAGGAATATGAAATCAAAAGCACTTAGTAATGAGGAGAAACTAATACTACGAAAAAGGTCTGTTATTGAAACAGTGAATGATGAACTTAAGAATATTTGCCAAATTGAACATACTAGACACAGATCAATTAGTGGATTTCTACTTAATATTATAAACGCAATTGCTGCTTATTCATTCTTCCCTAAAAAACCATCAATAAAAAAGGACATTGAAGAAACTAATCCTGAATTAATAAAAGCTTTCGAAACTCAACACAGGTTAGTAGTTTGAGGTTTGTAGGTGATTGAGAAATTTAGAGATTTAGATTATAATGTTGTCACTTGAGTTTATTGCTTGATTTTACCTACAAGGTTTAGTATCCTTTGATTAGGTTAATTAGTATCGAGGGGGTGATTGATGGAAATTATCTTTAATTATTGACCTGACATGGGTTCACTAATTTTATTTCTTACAACCCAATTTGCAGTACCAATGAAGAGCAAAGATCATTATTGCAGTTGGTTTCATTACAGGTTTCTTTTAATAACAAAGTTGTTTAATTTCTAGATTCTTTGAGTCGGATAAAAAGAAATCCTTTCGATACTGAATTGCAGAGCTTCGATCTTATTTATTAAACAAACAGCGAGAAGATGGTCGTGATAACGTGAAATAAATAGGTATAGAAATACTACAACGTAAATTAATTATATTCATTATCAGATAAATATAATTAATTCATGAAAATATAATTGGAATCAGTAAAAATAGTTGTATTTTTGTTTGAATTTTAAAAGGTAATAATAAACACGTTTAACAACCAAATTTTCGAGATATGACAACCTATGAATTTTCCAATCAGTTGTTGAGTTTGCAAAAGAATTTAAAGCATTTTGCATACACATTAACAACAAATGAAGATGATGCGAAAGACTTATTGCAAGATACCTATTTAAAGGCAATGCTTAATCAAGATAAATATGCTGATGATTCAAATTTGAAAGCATGGACGTTTACTATAATGAAAAATATATTTATTAATAATTACAGGAAGAATCAAAAAACAGTGAATATACTTGAAACTGTTGATGATTTGAGTTATTTGAGAAACAGCTATAAAACGAGTTCGTATCTTCCTGAATCAGAATATTCGAAAAATGAGATTATAAAAGGAATTAATAAGCTAAATGATGATCAGCGAATTCCTTTTGAGATGCATAATAGTGGATATAAATATAAAGAAATTGCTTCGACATTAAATTTGTCAATTGGCACAGTGAAAAGCAGGATATTTTTTACAAGAAAGAAATTAATGGAGAATTTTAAGGATTATATGAACTAAAATAATCGTATTAATATAAAATGAAAAGAGAGCGTATGTTATATGCTCTCTTTTTTTTTAAGTAGGATGAGATTAGTTTTCTAATTGCCAAATTGTATCGATAATAGTGCCATCAACCCATTTTACAACGGCAACAGCTTTGTTAGTGAAGCGAGGTTTTTCTGCTGGACCGCAAATAGCATCTCCCTCAGCTTTTAATTCATCAATAGTCTTTATAGGTAGACTTGAGCCTTTAAGTTTTTCTAAAAGGTCTTTTCTTAGAGGATTAATTGCAATGCCTCTTTCTGTTACAATAACATCAATGAGTTCTCCAGGCCCACAAATGGTTGTAACTTCGTCTTTTATAACAGAAATTCTATCGCGAAATAGAGGAATAGGGAGTATAGTGCATTTCGAAAATAAGCAATTTTGCCAGCCTCCAATACCATGCAAGAGTACTCCGTCGGAGTGAGTAACTACGTTAGCATTAAAGTTTACATCGACTTCGGTTGCCCCAAGTATTACGACATCTACCATTGTAGAAAAATTACCTTTCCCGTGATAATTGTAGCTGGTAAAAGGGCTTGTATTTAAATGGTTACTGTTTTCACGCATTGAACGAACTCCTTCTAAATCGAAAGTTTGGCCATCGAGAATATAGTCAGTTAATCCTCCTTCTAACATATTAACAAGGTATTTATTGCTCCCGCCACGGGCGAAGCGAGCTTTCCATCCATTCTTTTTTAATATTTCAGCGAAGTATATTCCAATTGAAAGTGCCGTTCCTCCTGCTCCAGCTTGAAAAGAAAATCCATCCTTAATAATTCCAGCTTCGTTACAGAATTGTGCAGTCATTTCTGCAAGTAATAAGCGATCGGGACTTTTTGTTATTTCGGTAGTTCCTGAAACGATTTTTTCGGGGAGGCCAACTTTGTCGACAAGCACCACATAATCGACTAGGTTTCCATGTATTTGCCAGGGATAACAAGGAAAGGGGACTAAGTTATCGGTAACTACAATAACCTTATCGGCATATTGAGAATCGGCAAGGGCAAAGCCAAGCAGACCACAAGCGGCAGGGCCTCTGTCGCCAGTTGCATTTCCAAAAGCATCGGCAGTTGGGGCTGCAATTACTGCAATATCGATATGAACTTCGCCATCCTGAATGGCTTGGTATCTTCCTCCATGTGAGCGTAATATTCCCATTCCTTCCATCTTGCCTTCGGAAGTAAAACGGCCTAAAGAACCATTCATACTCCCTTCAATATGATGAATGGTACCGTCTTCAAGATATTTTATTAAAGGAACATGACATTCAAATGAAGCAGAAGGAACCCATGTGAGGTTTTTAATTCCAAGTTCGGATGCGATATCAAAAATTTGATTGGCAACTAAATCGCCATTTCTGAAATGATGATGAGTTGAAATTGTCATTCCATCAGCGATTCCTGATTTTATTAAAGCCGCTTTTAAGCTTTCGATAGTTTTATTTCCATCAGATGGATAGTCGGAACTGCTTACAATAGGTGGTGCGTACTTACGACCTGTGGGTTTATGTTTGCCAATTCCCATGTAAGGAATTGCATTATTGCCATTCACATCGGTAGGCACTTTTCTGCCTAATGCGTTTATATTAAATTTATTGTTCATTTTCTTCCCTCCAGTTTTGAGATAATATACCTAATGATATTGCAAGGCTAATGATTTTTTGAGCACGTTTAACCACAGGGGGGTCTATCATTTTGGTTCCAAGAGAAACAACTCCCAAGCCTTTTTCTGTGGCTTCAACGAATGCATTTACGATTTTTTTGGCTTTAGTGATTTCATCGGCATCAGGGGCGAAATATTGATGAATTACTTTGATTTGACGTGGGTGTATACAACCCATTCCTTCGAAACCAAGAGATTTCGATTTTATCACATTGTTTTTGAGCCCTTCCATATCTGCAATATCCGAATAAACTGAGTCGATGGGTTGAATTCCGGCGGCTTTACATGCATTCACTATTACACTTCGGGCATAGAATGATTCAGTTGCTTCGGAAGTTCGTTTGGTGCCAAGGTCGGCGGTATAATCTTCCAGCCCAATAGCAAGAGCCACCACGTTGGGGGCAGAAATTGCTATTTCGAAAGCTTTCATCACTCCCAGAGCACTTTCAATTATTGGCATTAGCCAGATATCGTTTGAAATAGAATGTTTTGCTTTTATTTTTTCGATATGTGTATTGAGAAGATGGATTTGTTCGGCACTTTCACATTTGGGAACCAGAATTAAATTCACGTTGTGGGGAATTATAAAGTCGAGGTCATTTAATCCACGGGGAATTTGATTAATGCGAACCATGCGTTCGGCCGAATAAAAGTCGATATTTCTAAGGGCATTGCGAACCAAATACTTTGCTTCTTCTTTTTTGTCGACAGCCACGGCGTCTTCGAGGTCGAGAATGATGCCATCGGGATGATGAATGCCTGCGTTTATCATCAGGTTGGGTGTGTTTCCTGGTAGATAGAGGCGTGAAAACCTGAATTTTTCGCGTGAAGTTGAATATTGATTTGTTGGGAGTATAGGAAGCAGATATTCCTTATTTGATTGAATCAGTTGTTTAATGGCAGCTTCAATGCGGGCTGCTAAAACTAAGGGAAGGGCTCCTGTGTCTTCAATGGTTAGTTTGGCGTGATCAATTCCAAAGAAAAGTAATATGTCTTGGGCAAGTTGTTTTATTGATTTGCCATAAAGCAGTGCTACTTTACTGGTGAGTTCTGTTTGAATTCCGCCTGAAGTGGTAATTTCTAAGTTTATAAAGCAGTCAGAACGAATGCTTTTACCTTTATTTCCTGATGATGCTAGTGTAGTCAAAATGCCTCCTGTTTTTGTTTGAAATTGGGTTCAAATTTATATCAAATTATGTAGGAAAAAATGTTTTCTAAAAAAAAAAGGAATTCATTCGAATTCCTTTTTCCAAAATTAATCTTGTTAGATTATTTTTTTGCTTTTTTAGCTGGTTTAGCTGGTTTTTTTGCAGCTTCTTCGGCTTTAGCAATAGAGTCTAATTTTGCAGCATTTGCAATAGAATCTTGCTGTGCTTGAGCGGCAGCTTGAGCGGCTTGTTCAACTTGTGCAATTGAATCGGCTACTCTGATTGAATCTTGAATTCTTTTTTGTTCAGCTTCTTTTTGTTTTGCTGATTGTCCGCATGATGCAAAGAAAACCATGCCTGCAACTACCAATAATGATAAAATTTTTTTCATTGTTTTTAACCTGATTTGATTAGTGTTTTTAATTCAGTGCAAAATTAAAAAAATATTATTTCAAAACTACATTTTATTGCTTTTTTTTCAAAATATTTTTCAGTAAAAAAAAATGGGGCATCTAAACGCCCCATTTTCAATGCATTTCAAAAAAATTATGCGTTTTTACCTTGACCAGGTTTAACTTTATTTTTTGGAGTTTCTTTTTTAGCTTCTTTTTTTGCTGGTTTTGCTGTTTTTGCAGCTTCTTCAGCTTTCATAATAGAATCTTGTTTTGCTGCTTCAGCTGCTTTCATAGCTGCTTCAGCTTGAACTAATGAGTCTTGAGTTGCTTGAGCTGCCATAGCAGTAGCAATAGAATCTTGTTTTAGTTTTTCGGCGGCTGCTTTTTCTTTAGCACTTGGTCCGCATGCAACGAATGTCATCATTCCTGCAACTACTAATAATGATAGAATTTTTTTCATGTTTGAATTTTTTATTTGGTTAACCGGTGCAAAAGTAGTAAAATTATATCAATACGCATGTATTTTAATTTAAAATGAGAAATTATTTTTTTTCAATACCTATTTATCTCATTTTGTATGAAAATGTTTGATGAAATAAAGAGAAAAGGAATTGATTTTTTTTTGCAAAGTACATCGATTCACCTTCCACGGTCGACCTATCCTTGCACGGGACATCGATTCACCTTCCACGGTTGACTTATCCTTGCACGGGACATCGATTCACCTTCCACGGTCGACCTATCCTTGCACGGGACATCGATTCACCTTCCACGGTTGACTTA
>CAIXTV010000204.1 GCA_903922465.1 uncultured bacterium | reverse complement strand
CAGCATCACAAACGCTGAAATAATGCTGATCGAATGTAAGAAAAGGCAGGGACGTAAGCATTTTTTTAGGGTCAGTGATTTTTTTGCAAGAAGCCTTTTTAATGTATTAATTGGAATAAAAATCACATCCCCCAATATAATCAATGTCAGAAAAATACCTTTTCCAATTAACAGTATCAATAGAAAACCAGGAACATATATCCTTGGAAATGGTGGCCATTCCGAATAATTAGAAAATATCCCAAATATGAAAAAAGATAACAACATGAACATTGGCAGCCAATATACAATTGAAAGAACGTGCTTAAAACGAGTGCTGATTGTTTTACGGATCGATATCCAATAAAGTACATCAACTACAGCAAGTACGGCAAGAAAAATCAGTCGGCTGGCATATTTAGGCAACTGATGGCCACCTGCAATCAATATTATGGCTACAATTGCTGAAATCAGCAAAAAATACCTGAATTTCAATGTCTTAAATTGGTTCATATCTTTAAGTGTGAAAACGATTCGCAATCCAATAAGCAAACAAAAAGAAAGCTGTTATAAATGCAACAGCTTTCTTTTCTGCATAATTTATGGTGCTTATGATTTCCTTCAAATCAATTTGTCAAGTTTCATTTGTGAGAAAGTGATGATATTATGATTAAATCAAGACTACGAGCTGGCTTTCACATAGTTAACCAGACCTTTTGCCTTGAAAATCCCTACCAGTTTTTCTGGAAGCGGAGAGAAACTATAAACATTGCCCGCGATGTTTACTTTGCCTTGTTCAAAATCTATATCCACTCTGTCGCCCTGTTTGTAGGCATCTACCGCTTCGGGAAGCAAAATTATCGGCAAACCTTGATTTACTGATGAACGATAAAAAATACGGTTTACACTTTTACAGATTACCGCTTTTATACCGGCAAATGCCAAGCCTACCGAAGGATGCTCGCGAGAACTGCCACAGCCGAAGTTTGCTCCGGCAACAATAATATCGTCATCTTTTACCCGCTCGGCAAAACTATCATCAAATCCTTTGAAAAGATGGGGCATGATTTTTTCTGCTTCCGAACTTTTTACATTATAGGTAAGGTTTCCAGCAAACATTTGGTCAGTATTCAAATTGTCAACATCGGCATAATTCCAGGTGCCATCTGCAAACCGATCGTCACCGGCACTTATATCAACTGTTTTACTTTGCTGAATGCTAAATGGATATATTTCACTAACATTTTTCTCGCGAGGATCCGAAATTTCCCCTTTCAATGCCGAATATGCGACCACAGCAGGAGAAGCAAGATAAATGAAGGTGGTTTTGTTTCCCATCCGGCCTTTAAAATTACGGTTTGCGGTCGAAATAATGGTCATGTTATCAGCTGGAATCCCTTGACCTGTTCCCAAACAAGGACCGCAGGACGGAGCCAGAACACTTGCACCACATTCCATAAAAATCCTTACTAAACCTTCGTCCATCGCTTGCAGATAGATTTGTTGGGATGCAGGAATTATCAACAATTGGAAACCATCCGGGATTTTATTTCCTTTTAATATTGTAGCAGCCTCGCGCAAATCTTCAATGCGGCCATTGGTACATGTGCCAATCATCGCTTGTTGGATCTTTGTGCCTTTGACTTCCGATAAAGCCTTAACATTATCAACATTATGCGGTGCAGCCACAACCGGAAATAATTCACTCAGGTTGATGACAATTTCCTTCGCATAAACGGCATCTGCATCGGCCCAAGTTCCTTGTACATCAATTCCTAAGTGTTTTCGCAAAACTTCATCTGAAGGGAATACTGCATTTTTCGCTCCCATTTCCGAAGCAAGGTTAGCAATTGTCATCCTATCGGAGATCGACAAGGACTTCACCCCTTCGCCATGGTATTCGATCGACATATAATCGGCACCGCTGGAACCTATCATCCCAATAATCCATATAGAGAGATCTTTACCATAAACACCCTCAGGCAATTGGCCATTGAGCGTAATTTTTATCGATTCGGGCACACGGAACCAGGTTTCGCCTTGACGCCAAAGGCCCGCAGTTTCGGTTCGGTCTATACCAGCGGCAAAAGAATTAAAAGCTCCGGCTGTGCAGGTATGGCTATCGCTCCCAACAATTATCATATTGGGTTTGGCATAATCGCCCATAATCTGGTGGCAAATCCCTTTTCCTACATCATGAAATTTCTTTATCCCCTGTTCTTTGACAATTTCACGGATTTTCTGATAATCGTTTGCCAGTTCTGCGCTTGTTGGTGGGGCATTATGATCAAGAACAATCAGCAGTTGATCTGCATCTTTTACCTTTTCGCCACCCATTTTTTTAAAGGTATTGGCGATACTGGCAGTATTATCATGTGTTAAAATAATGTCGGGCCTGAGGAACACTATTGCGCCAGCCTCGGCACTAAGGATTTTTTCAGCATACGTCTTTCCCATAATTTTATAATTATTTGTTTAAGTGTGTGTTATCAAATAAAAAATTGCTAAATCAAAGAAGGTTTTGAAGTTGTAAATTTCTAAAAAAGTTATAATAAAAAAAGAAAATTATTGGTTCTGCAAAAAAATAAACTCCTGAACAGTTTCCGGTTCAAGAGTCTGATTATTTAATGTCGACTTATAGTATCTGGAAGAATAATCCATCAGAACCAAAACCCCAAATCTATACCAAGTCTGGGGGAAATGCCACTATAATTATAATCAAAAACGCTGTCATTGTAATAATACTCATCCTGGTTATAGTTGAATGTTTTTCTCAAGCCTCCTCCAGTGTAAATATCCAGGTTGATCCGATTGGCAAAAGAGAAAGACCATCCGAACAACATCCCCCCGCCAAAAGCATCAAATGTATCGGTTTGCCAACTCGAATTTCCATTATTGTTGTACCTTAATCCTTCAGTTTCAAAATACTCGTTCAGAATATAGGGCGCAAAATATAGCCTGTGGCTTAGTTGGGGCTTAACAACTGTGTAAACATGAAATTTCATCTGTGCTTCAGTTCGCACACCCCATACTTTCTCATAGTCCGAATCTTTGAAATTTAGACCGGCTGCTACTAAAAAACTAGTGTTAGAATTGAAAAATCTTTCGTATCCCATTTGAAATGTGCTACGGGTGAAAAGTGAAGCCGACATTTTGAGGATGTTTTTGTTTTCATCTGAGTTGGCAGTTGCTAAAATCTGAGCAGATGCAGATGCAACGCAGATAGTAAATAGTAATGCAAAAAGTTTTTTTTTCATAATAAATGGGTATTGAGAGGTTAAAAAGGTGTCAAGGTCAAAACAACAAGTATGCTATTATTTTTCTGCAAATATAAGGTTAATTGGTATCATATCAATAACATCGAATGCCATAACAAAATTGTGATTGCTGTAACATTTTCAAGCTATTCGACCAGGTTCAAAGAAATAACTAAAGAAACACAAAATAAATTTGGAGTTGTAATTAATTTGATTACTTTTGCACTCCATTCGTTGAAAGAACGTAACAGTTCTTTCATAACCACTGGAGAGGTGGGTGAGTGGCTGAAACCAACAGTTTGCTAAACTGTCGTACTCGATTAGGGTACCGGGGGTTCGAATCCCCCCTTCTCCGCAGTTCTTAAATTGATTGACAAATTTGTTTGATGCCTTAAAGCTAAACAATAAAATAGTTCGGGGTATAGCGCAGTCCGGTTAGCGCACCTGGTTTGGGACCAGGGGGTCGTAGGTTCGAATCCTACTACCCCGACAGAATTAAAAGCGAAAGCCTTGATTATCAACATAATCAAGGCTTTTTTTATTTTATTGTTCAAGCATTGTTCAAGTATTGATAGAATTGGATTAAATTATTATTATTATATTTGCATTCTTCTAAAACAATATAACATGGAACAACTTGACGGTGTAATGCTCTCATTTCAAAAAAATTTCGACAGAGGAATCCAGAAAGCTCGTACAATTGATGCTTTTGAAAATTTCAAGAAAGTGTTAATGGAAATGATCGAGGTAATTGATGCACTTAAAGAAGACTATTGCGAACCAAAATTAGATGATGTTGATGAAGTATATACTGTAAAGGAAGTGTCAAAAAAATATCGCATTTCTACTATAACTCTATACAAATTGATTAAAGATAAAAAAATTCAAGTCAATCGATTCGGAAATAAAATTCGTATTTCCAAAAAGGCATTTGAAGTATATAGAAGCACTTCAGAGTTTGAATTGTAGTTGAAATTGAAATCAGAAACTTATTCATATTAATAAGGCTGGTATTTTAAACAAATGCCAGCCCTATTGTTAAGCAATTAAAAGTTAAAGAGTTCTGAAGTTTTCATGTACGATATTTCTTTTTTCAATTACTATTTGTATAATTAGGAAGACGAAGTTGTATTTTTCCTGACATTGTTTTTACAAATAAGACCTCTCATGATGATTTATGAGAGGTCTTATTTGTTATTATAACTTATAAATCAAATCGATCAAAATACCCTTTCTTAATTTCCTCTTTTATTTCACTCAATTTATCTAAGGTAGAGTTAATATTAGCAGGAACATTCTCGCCTCTATTTTCATATATAGATTTTTCAATTTGAATATCTTCAATCAAAGCATCTATAGATAAGTATGATTTCCCATCTTCATCTGTAATTGTAATTTTTGGAGCGTCAAAATCTAAGGACTGAGTTTCTGTTTTTTCATTTTCCTCATCTTCCAAAATAGATTTTATCAACGACTTCATTCTTTCGTATCTAACTTTTTTAGCAGTCTGATAAGTTTTCAAAACAAACTGATATTCTAATAAGAAATTTTTATCCGACTTGAGTTTTTCGAAAAAGCTGCGTTGATCATCAATATCGTGAATCATTCCTGCATAATAATTATCAATAAGATTTATATCATTCCTAACCAAGCGAAACGGTTGGGATAACAATCTGTCTTCATTAGACCAAATCTCCTTCAATTTAGCTTTACAACGATATTTCTCATTGGTTACTGATTGAACTGTCCAATCTAATTGCTCTGCTATAGTTGTATAAGGAATCCTATCGCTGAGCATTGTTATTATTTTTATGCACAGGTCTCCGAGTTTAAGAAATGCTTTATTAAACGATTCATAATCATTAGCTTTAATTTCGGTTGCAGGATAATTCAAGGTAGCCTCATTAAGAGGCACTATCTTCCTATTAGACTGTACCAAGCCTGTATCTAATTTGTTTGCTGATTTTTTTGACGGGAAATTACTATTGAACAAATCCGTTTTGCGGTTCTCATTCATTATTATATTCCAACAAATCTTATTAAAATATGTACGGAGTTTACTTTTTTGTTTAAAGTCTCCTTGTTTAATATTAATTGTAAGTTGAAGCATCCCTTCTTGTAAGAAATCATCAACATCTTCAGCTCGTCTCTTAACTCTCTGTATGAGACTTAAGACAATAGGTCTATATTCTTTGTGTAAATAATTTAAGGTTTGTCTATCATCTATCAAAATCCCAGCGATTATCACAGTGTCAGTCCAGTACGATGCTGGTCGATATATAGTATTAGCCATATTTTGAAAGTTAGAATTTGATTCAAGTGGTTGCCGCAAAAAGATCAAATAAACGGCAATGCTAAATTATACATTTTCAAAATTAAACTTCAAAAACAAGAGCATTATAAAGAAAAAATATTTAAACGGCTTTGATGAGATTTTGGAAATACTCGGTACTAAGCTTATGAGAAGTATCAGTACAGCCAAAATCTGACATGTTTGAAAAAATATTTTATCGGTTTTGATGAGATTTTGGAAATACTGGTTACTAAGTTCATGAAAAGCATCAGTATTAACCCAAAATCTTAAAATTATGAAAAAAAATCTTAAAACAAAGGCAAGTGGTGCAGTTGGTCAAATCAATGCCCACATTAAGGCGAATACAAAAAGAGTGCCTGTTGAAAAGCAAGCTAAATTGAGAATAAAGCAACTGACCAATGATAAGTTGCGTATCATAAAGGAGATAAAGAGCAATCCGAAATTGGCAGATATGGAACTTCATGCTCGCTTAAAAGAAATCAACGGAGAACTAATATTATTCAAAACAAATGACTCTACATTCATAAGTCAGAGAGAGAACAACATTGGAATCGTATTGAAGACTACAGCCCCAGACATGGATGTCGCTAATACTTCAGAATCAGCTCCTGCTAAGGAATTACCCATCAATTTGCTCAACGCTCAGGTTGAGGCAATACCTGAACCTGTTTCTGAATCATATATGGCTGACAATCTGGTTTCCCGTCCATCAGTTATAGGAAGTGCACGAGCAACTGAGACTATTGAAATCAATGAAACTATTCAAGAAGTAATAGTAACAGGCACTTCAACTCCCTTTCAATATGGAGAATCTTTAAATGATCATTTTTTTGATGACCCTGAAATTAGCAAGAAAAAAGTCTATGAAAAACATGCCTATAACTTCCTCCCTCCAATGACAGCTAAAGAATTTGAAGGACTCCTTGGTATGATTCGAAATGGATACGATAAAAATAAACCAATAACCCTCTTCGAAGGAAAGATTTTAGATGGCTGGCACAGGAATCTTGCTTGTATACAGCTGAATAGAGAACCAACCTATTTTATTTTCACGGGTACAGCCATAGAAGCTATAAATCATGTTTTGGAATCCGAAACAAGACGGAGTATTAAATCCTCCCAAGGAGCGGCTTTAGCTGCATTGGCTGAGGAAATAACATCAAAAATACGCCAAGATGTCGAAGAGGCAAGAAGAAAAAAGCAATCTGAAACGTTAAAAAAGAAGTCTGGGCAAGATATCGTATCGGACAAAAAATTGTCGGATACATCAAGCACACACATTTCAGGGGAAAGTTGTGGAAAATTATTTTGTACCGATCGGACGTATATTAATCAAGCGAAAAACCTTAAAATTTCTGACCCAGAATTGTTTGATAAAGTTTTAAACGGCAATCTAAATCTTAGTAAAGCAAAGAAAATTCAAGAGCAGAAGGCATTCGAAAAAACACACATTGAGGTAATGCCCGTCACAACAAAAAACTATAAGTTATTCTATGTATGCCTTTCGGCTGAGCAAATGAAAGAAAAGCTAACTGATTCGGAAATATTAGAGAAAGTGAATTTTCTTGATATTTCTTTAATGATTGAAGAAAAAGCTGCTTCAACATTATTCCTTCAATTCAATCCTGATATTGAATTCGCTGCAACAAAATTAATTTCAAAATGGGGTTTTAAAATAGTTGAGCGCAATGTAGTTACCAATAATCATTCAATGATTAACTCGATATATTTTCAGCAGGAGCATGATTTTTTATATGTCTGTGTCAAAAATGAGGGTGTAGTAATAACTCCGCTGGAGTCTCAACGAGGTAGTATCTTGAAAGACTCTGAAATATTCATTTCAATTGATGAATTGTACCCAAAAAGTACTCCAAAATTAAGCGTCTTTACTGATTATGATGGTTGGGATACTTGTAACTGGGATTCATCTTCACATAAGTTTGTGATATTACCATCCAATCACTCGGTTTTATAATCGAATCCGCAGCTAAGAAAAGTGTGGGGAAATAACTCCCGATTTCCCCACTGAAATATAAGCAAGAAAAGAACCCCAAGGATTGGTTGCACATAAAAGAATTAAATCAACTATTGCGATTTGCCCTTGGGGTTTTCTACTAAAAATATTTTAAACAATCCAAATATAAGCATCTATAATATCAGAATCAATTAACCAAATTTTAAATTATGAAAAAGATTATCAACCCTAATACTCCAGACTTTGTTGATCCGTCTCAGTTGATCGGAATTGACAACTATCTTGGTGAAAATCCTGACAATATCAAGTTGATAGAACAAACAATTTTGGATAACAGGGCTGTATTGATAAACGCCCCGACAAATTCTGGCAAATCAACGGTGGTAACAGATTTATTTAAAAAATGGGTTATGAATGATGGTAAACGTTGCTATTACCTATTACCCAAACTCATCCAGCAGCATCAGTTTTCAAAAACATATTTGAAGGATTTCCCAGTAATAAATGGTAACGCCTCAGTTGAAGATAAAGAAGAAGCACTATTGTTTGGTGCGAACATTACTTGGCAGGGATTCCTTCTCAACAAATATGATGAGGGTTTGACAGAAAACGATGTCGTTATCGTGGATGAAGCCCATTTACTGATAAACAACCAAAGCTTTATATGCGATACAAAACAACTCGTTAGGAAGTTACAGCGAGGTAAATTCAGGATAATACTGATGTCTGGGACTCCAAATTTTTTAGCATTACAAGATTTATTCAACTCTAAAATCTTGTCCTTTTATTTCAATAATCCACCACCACGCAGAATAAAACCCTACATAATCGAGCGATCATTAATGAGTAATGTGTTGCAATATTTACGTTCACTGGATTTTACAAGTAATGGGCTGCACATTATTCGGGTAAATGATAAAGAAAAACATCACGAACTAAGCGAATGGGCAATCAAATCGTTAGCACTTTCAAAGAGTGATATCCAAATAGTTAATAAAGATATTGCTGATCCCAGATGGATTGCGGGAGACTATAAATACCTAACAGATTACGAAGCTATTCAGCCTGAAAAAAAACTGCTGTTCACAACCATTTTTTCGGATGAAGGCATTAATATACTAAACACAAACATCAAGTCAATCGGTATCTTTTATGATCCAAAACTTATTAACTCAAGCCAGAGATGTCGTGATTCTGTAATTCAGTTCTGTTCAAGATTCAGAAACCTACACAAAATTGACAACTATGACAATTTTAGCATCAGTCTATTCCTGCCAAAATTATCTGAGGGTATAGAAGCACAAGATTATTACAAAGTATTTAGGGCTCAAGAGAAGACAGCAAAATATCTTTTACATCAGTTGGTGGACACACGTAAAAATTTCGGTGCCAAAATGGTAATGCAATTGCTCCCACAACTATTTGACGTTAGCGATCCACAGGGAAATCTGGTTATCGAGGTTGGTGATACCTTTTTTCAAATTAATAGACAGGGTATATATTTTAATACGAAGAATCAGATTGACGGGTTTAAAAGTAATGAAGAATTTTTGATGGAACTTTCTCCTTATTTTACTATTGAAAGTATAACGAATTTTGAACTAATGCCAAATAGAACAGATAGCAAGTCCCTTCAAGCGACCATGGATGATAGGTTGAAATCAAAGATCAACTATTACAGACCGTTAAAGAATGATCCTGATACCGTGATTAGCACAGTAGCAAATAATAGCCAGTCCGCAGAATTGAAACAAATGGGCGCAGAATTGCAGTCCAAAACCTCTAATTCAAATAACGGAATAGATTGCTACAACCAAAAATTAATATTGTCGCTCGAAGCAGAGGCACTGAGGCTTCTTTTCTTGAAGAATATCAACTTCCCAATAGACCAGTTTGCAGGGCTCCTAATTCGCAAACGTGAGCTTCATGGGAAAATCAAGTTCCTGCGCTTTATGCTTAGCCGTGAAGCTAATATCAATAAATCTATGAACAACCTATATTTCGTGTCTTTCTATGAACCAATTTCCGATATTGTAAAGGATATCAGTCAGCAGTATATTGGGAATGGATTTTTTTCTAAAAAAGAAGTAAAGGATTGGATTTCTGGAAAAGTAAACTACTATTTAAAAACAAAACAAATCACTCCTGACATGATAATAGATGAAATGTT
Source organism: uncultured bacterium (assembly GCA_903922465.1). GTDB lineage: Bacteria > Bacteroidota > Bacteroidia > Bacteroidales > CAIXTV01 > CAIXTV01. Next base: position 5,789 of record CAIXTV010000204.1, on the reverse strand, counting down.
CACTACTGAGCAACAACGAAAGATGGTTGATGGAAAGAAAGTCGCATACATATCATTTATAAAAGAAAGGAGTGTGATTGATGTTGTAAGTGACTTCTTGTTCTTTAACGAACAATATTATCCCAGCTATAAAGAAACAGTACCAATAGCTGATAAGTATATTCAAAAACAACAGGAGTTTAATGATCGGCAAGGTGAAGATCGTAACAAGCAAAAAGCACAAGCATCTGATAGGCTTGCGACAAAACTTGGGAAAGCTCGTTTAGAGGTTGAAAAAACGAAGACGCAATTGTATAATGCATTAAAATCCAATCCAGAATTCCAACGCAAGGTCAAGCAGATTGCCACAGATATGATTGAGGCATTCTCACAATTTAGCCGTCAAAAAAGTGATGTTCTAAAAAAACTGGATGAGGCAGAAAATAAAAAGGAGGCTGCTTAGTATAATATTGGACAACATCAAATTTTATAGTTCTATAGGGATTACATGATTTGATGATGTCCATAAATGATGATATTCTAACCAAAACTTAAATTATATGACAAAAGAAGAAGAAGCAACTCTGGCACAACTGCTGGAGAGACAAAAAAATGATGAAGACCTCCCATTTGAAGACGGTGTTGAACTTCAACGGTTGATTAATCGAAAGAAGGTTGAAGATAAGAGAGAATCGAATATTCGAAAAAATGACAAAGCGGTTTATGATAGCTTGATAAGTGGGGAGGGGATTTAACCAAGTTCCAAATTGCGATATTTTCAAATTTTTTTACCAAAAAAAATTTTATCAATCTCATTTCCATAATTATATGATAAATAATCTGTATAAAAAAAAGCTCATTTTTAGATCATGTTATACCCATTCCCTATATTAAGAGGGGGTGGCTCCTATGATTTGGAATTAGCCATGACCCTTATTTTTGAATGAAATAGTTATCTAAAAATACACATATTCGCCAATACAGAATATATGCCATAATTTCGATATATATCATCGGAGCCGAGAGATCATAAGCTCTATGTGGCAATGGCTTATTTATTGAACATCGTCCTTTACAGCGGCTGAAAATGTTTCAAAATAGAAAATATTTAAGGATGGAGGTTAGGTTAGCACAACTCCCAATAGGTAGCATGAATAACCTAACACTCCATCAACTTTAATAGAAATTTAGCCGTGCTCCATATCCGTAAATTCTTCAATGGAATTAAATTGGTACGCCTTAAGTTTAAATTGTTTTAAAAGTTTCTCATGTATTTCTTCTACATCAGTACTTTGAATAGAGCCTAAACACCCGCAGAAATCTTTCCATGATTCACAATAACTTTTCTTGTCATTTAGCCATATCTCAAGAGATTTTAGAAATAAAGGTCTGGAAATTTTAATAATGCATTCATGTTCAAAATCAATTAGACCCTTGACATAAACATTTTCACCGAATACTCTGAAATGTCTAATAAGTTCGATATAGCTGATCGGAGGCGACAGGTCGCTGACTCAGTGGGACAAAGGCTTGATTATTCCACAGCGTCTTTTACAGGGGCTTAGAATGTTTCGCAAACGAACCATGGAATTTCACGTATCTTTCAAATCCTTTTTCCATCCAAATCCAAAAAAGTGACAACATATATAAAGAGTGACTAAAAGTGACAACATTAATGAGAACAGGGTTTGGGAGAAAGAAGGAGGAAATTTTCATTTTTTTTATTAATTATTTCATTTATTTAAAGAATTTAATGGTTTTAAAGTGAATTTTTTAAAATTTTTAATTCTTGATACCATATTTCTTCTATTACTTTTTTATCCTTTTCTTGGAACATTATTGAATCGTGAATGGTGATACAGAAAAGATTCAAATCGTTAATTTTCTTAAAGATAATATTATAGATGAAATTACTTTCAAGGCTTTGAAGAGTTTTCCAAAGAAATTCTCCTTCATACTTTTTATAGTGTTTAACGAAAGTATAAACTTCAGGGAATTCATCATTAAGTAATTTGTTATAGGGAATTGCTGTAGTCTTTTGGGGATCAAACAAAGAAGTTAATATATCTTTCTTTATAGCATCTCTTGAATCTTTTAACGTTGATTTTAAATATTGAGGATTCTTGTTTAATAAAAAGAGATAGATATCTTGGTTTTCTGTTATGTCAATAAATCTATCATAAGTACCTAATCCATTATAATTTTTCAAGATTTGAGCCAGAAATAAGGGTTGACTTGTTTTAATATCTAAATCCAATAATTTCTTTCCATCTACTTGAAGAAATTGTCTTAGTTCTTTTCTTAGATTTGTGAATGAAGTATGAAATCTACCATGATCATCAAAACTATTATGCATATCTTTTGAATTAATAGCTTCAATTTTAAGGAAATGAAATTCTCGGGTTTGAGATTGTGTTATCCCTGATTTAATCCATTTAATGGCTTTCACAGCATCAATATCAACTTGATAAAGGTTATCTATTAATGGTTTCCTTAACTCAGGCAGAATTGATGTTTTGAGATCAGGAAGGGATAAAATAAAGCGTTTTTGATGCTTCTTCCATTTATCCTGAAGGAAGTGGTTACAGAGTTGAAATGCATCAGTAAAATTAGTAAATGGAAAACAAACGGTATAGATTCTTGAATTTGCACCAGCTTTATGGTTTCTAATTTTACGAATGAAATTTTTAAAAACTAAGTATTTAACTAATACTGGATAATCTTTAGAATATAGATGTCTCATCATTGTAGAATTGAGGGAAAATTCATCATCATCCTTATAATTAAGACAGTAATTTATCAGGTGAATGATGTAGTCAGATTTCAAAGTTTTCTTTTTGAAAACGATTTTGGGGTTCTGGGTTAAGAATGAGAATTCGATGGGGAGGATAACATGCATACATATTGGATGATTTTTTATAGTTGAATTTGATCAAGAGTCAAGGGGCACCATTTCTTAAAACAGTACCCCTATTATCATCCCCGTCTAACCAACTTCACCAACTCCAAAAACAAATCCTAATAAACTATATATTAAAAAATATCGGGTTTGTTTGAAAATAATTTAAACTTTCTAAACCCCAATATTGATAAGGGCTTTGCGAGAAATAATATTAAAGATCGGATTAAATTTATTGGATTAAATTTATTCGCTGTTATTTTTTCTGCCCTCAATTTTTGGAAAAATTCATCTTCTTCCTGTTCAGAGGTAAATTCAGAGCCATTAGAAAATTCATTTAAATCAACAGGTTCATATCCAGAATATTCTAATTCATCATATTCTTCATCTTCATTCTGATAGTAATCTTCGATACCTGTGTAAATCCTACAATCTTCTTTAGTTTTCATGATAAATATTTTTAATCTTATATATTTCATTCGATCAAAAGTTTAAAATATTTAAAATTCATAGTCTACGAGCTATTTAGTTGTTTTTATATCGATTGAAAATATTTTAAACTTTTTATTTTTTCTGGATATAATGGGCGCAAAATACAACTGGATTAAAGCAACAAGGTTTGTACCCGTTAAATAAACTTTTACGCAAGTCTAAGCTGGATAAACTTAAGAAAATACCCAAATAAATTCGCATTGACTTGTGGAAAAATGCGTACATAAATATTAAAGGATGGTATTACTTTATATTTATTCATGAGTTAATTTAATAATGTATATCCATAAAGTACTTGATAATGATGGATATACATGAGTCAAAAATAGAAATATTAAACTTTTTCTTTTTAATATTCTATAACTAAACAAAAAAATATTAATTATGAAAAATGTATTTGACGACAGAAAAATTATTATTCGGACATGGGGTTCATATTTTAGGATGAGATTTGATTTCTATGAGATTGTTAAACAAAAATCCAATACCCGTTTTTACATGCAAAAAGTGGAAAAGAAACTTATTGCTGGTTCTTTCCCTTACTATGGATATTTTGTTCCAACAAATATTTGTGTAGATGATATCAAATTGGTAAAAAAAGTAAAACAGGGATATAGGTTTGAGGAATTTCAAATTAGAAATAAAGATCATTGGGATGTCCTATATTTTCAAGACAATGAGAAGCAAATCGAATGGGATGGATATCCATTTAAATTTTCTGTATATTGTGAAGAATGTTTAAATATATACTCAGAGAAGATGTTAAAGGCAGATAAGATTTATCAAGATTATATCCGACCATTAGAAAGAAGGAAGAAATTCAAGAGGTTGGATTCGATTTATGCTGGAATCAAAAATCAATAAACTTTCATTTTTTATTGAACTATAATAATTATTAATCCAAACAATTTTTATTATGAAAAATAACACCCAATTAAAGACAATGAAAGATTTAAAGAATTATGAAAACGAATTATTAATGGCAACAGCATGCCAACAACTAAGAAAAATGATTCAGGTACTACTTACACCTGAATCATTTAAAATTGCTTATAATATCGAACCAGATCAATATTATTTAGAAAAAGTGAAAGTCCAATTGTCTAATTATTCGGATGAAGAACTCATGAATAGATATTTGGATCAAGAGGATTTTCATTATAAAGTTCAAACGCAAACAATTGATTCAAGAATAATGGCATTAACTGATATCCCATGGTTTACTTATATTTCTGAATATAATAATGACCATCCAAGCGACTGGAACAAAGACTGCGACAATCCATTTTAAACTTAATTGCGGTTTATGAGAAAAATCAGTTGATTAAAAGAAGAGAAGTCAACTGTTTGCTGATGGTGGAACTGAAGTTGGTTAATTTGAATGAAATTGCAACGCAAGCTGCCTGAGCGACAACTTACAAACCTGAACTATTTCAATTTTATGAAATTGGAAAATATTATATTTGGGTAACGGTGGGTATTTGAAAAACAACACAAATAATATGCTCAGCACCGAAAGTTTCTTTTTCATAATTCATTGTATAGGACACATGCAAAGTTAATGATAAATATTACCTCCTTTTCAATAGTAAAGTCTTCTAAGTTTTAATTGACGTATTGTCTTTACTGAATCATTTTCAGGCATTTAAACAAAAAAATACAGTTTTTATACGGGATATTTCTAAAACTACCATAGGCTCTACAGATTTGAACATACCATAATTGGCTTCAGTTAGAAGTGAAATCGTTGAAAGGCGAAGGGCTGGCAAGCTTTATCGGGGAGTTTGAAGAAGAAAACGGATTATGATAATGTTTACCTAAGCAGAATTATTATTATTAGTTTTTTGACAGTAAAAGTGTTTTACTGTCAAAATATAGTTATATTTGCGCAAAGTATTCTGTGAATGGAGAATCCTAAATTATACATTGAAGAACTTAAAAAAGCATTTGGGGATAAGGAATATTTTCAAATAGCTGACTTGCATGCTTTTTATCAGTCTTTTGAGGCTTCAGTTCCAAAATCTACTGTAAACTGGAGAATTTATGCTTTGGTCAAAGAGGATGTAATTCAACGAATTGGGCGGGGAACATATAAATGCGGTTCAGGCAACAATTTTCTGCCCCAACTATCACCTAAAGCTCTGAAGATTAATGTTTTTGTTAAGACTAACTTCCCCTATTTAAAATATTTGATCTGGCATATTGGCGAGATCAATGTCTTTGCGCAACACTTAATTAATAAAGACACTTACTATGTAGAAGTTGAAAGAGATGCAGTGGATGCAGTGTTTGAACAGCTCAGGGATAAATACAAGTATGTGCTTAAAGTAAAAACAAGTGAAGATTTGTATTTCGGGGAAAGTGTCATAGTAGTCCGTCCACTGGTTACGGGTTCACCATTTCAATTATCGAATAATGT
>CAIXTV010000203.1 GCA_903922465.1 uncultured bacterium | reverse complement strand
CCATGCCGGCGACTGGAACCGTCAGGTGAGTTTGTTGGGCATCGAAAGCATCAAAAAGTTCGAGAAGCAAGCCAAACGCAAGATGCAATTTGGCGAGTTTGCCGAAAACCTCACCACCAAAGGAATTGATTTGCCCAAAGTTAAACCACTGGATAGACTTACCATTGGTAAATGTGTGCTCGAAATCACCCAAATAGGCAAGCATTGTCATGGCGATAAATGTGCCATCTATACAGAGGTGGGCAATTGCATCATGCCCAAAGAAGGGGTGTTTGCAAGGGTGATTAAAACGGGAAGCATCAAGGCAGGCGATGTGGGAGTGTATGAACCTAAAGTGATTAAAGCCTGTGTTATAATCCTGAGCGACCGTGCCAGCAGCGGCATCTATGAAGACCGTTCGGGGGTGTTGATTGCCGATACGTTAAGCGATTATTTTGATAAGAGTCAGCGTAAATTTTCGGTGAGTCGTCAGGTGATTCCCGACGATGCCGAAATGCTGACCACCCTAGTTACAAAAGAAATAAAAAAACAAACCGATATCCTTTTTACCTGCGGTGGCACGGGAATAGGTCCCCGCGACATCAGTCCCGAAACCCTTTTGCCTTTAATTGAAAAACAATTGCCCGGCATAATGGAAATGGTGCGAATGAAGTTCGGGGCAGAAAAACCCAATGCATTGCTCAGTCGCAGTGTGGCAGGCATTTCGCAGAATACCCTCATCTTCGTTTTGCCCGGCAGCGTAAATGCTGTGAAAGAATACATGAGTGTGATTATTCCCCTCTTGCAACATGCAATTTATATGAAATACGGACTCGATTTACATTAATTTTACTTCAAATATTTATCAGAAATCATCAGTCCACAGTCCACAGTCGGCAGTCTGCAAATTGCCGACTGTGGACTGCCGACTTAAGTTTTAAATAATTTAAATTCCCTTAAAAGCATAATGAACCCCTCAGGAATCACCCGCGATGAAGCATTGAAATTACTTCATCAATATATAAAAAAGGAAAGCATGATAGCCCATTGCCTTGCCTCGGAGGCGGTGATGAGGCATTTGGCTGTCAGAATGAATCACGACCCCGAAAAGTGGGCAATGGCAGGTTTGCTGCACGATGTTGATGTGGAAATCACCAATGCCGACGCTTCCACCCACGGACAGGTTTGCATTGAAATATTACGCAAGGCAGGAGTGGACGAAGAAGTTATTGATGCCATCAGTACGCATAATGAATATTCGAGTCCTAAGCCGCGCTCGACAGTTTTTCAACATGCCCTGGCAGCAGGCGAAACCATCACCGGTTTGATTACTGCCACTACCTTGGTATATCCCGATAAGAAGATTGCTTCCGTTAAACCTAAATCGGTTACCAAACGAATGAAAGAAAAAGCTTTTGCCGCTTCCGTCAAACGCGAAAACATACTCGAATGCGAAATCATTGGCATCCCCATTGCCGAATTTGCCGAAATATCCATAGAAGCCATGAAAACTATAGCCGAAGATTTAGGGCTTTAAAAAGTCTCAAGACCCAAGATCAAAATTCCAAGACCCAAGGGGTGCGTCGTTAGCTTTAGAGTTTCTTTTTCTTGGTGTTTTGAATTTTAAGCTTTTTACTTTTCCCTTCAGCCTAATATCCTTCAGCCTTTTTCCCTTGGATCTTGGAATTTGAAATTTGGGACTTGGGTCTTTTAAATTAGTATCTTTGTAAGAAAATAATCCAAGTGAAAAAGCTGTTTCTTCCTATCCTGGTTCTAATGTGGATAAGCCTTGTGGCTCAACAAAACCATGCTGCCAAAAAGGATAAAGAATATGTTTTCAAGGATGATGTACGTGGGAAAAATGCTTTCCGTATCATGTTTTATAATACTGAAAATACTTTCGATACTATAAAAGATTCAGTTAAAAACGATATTGATTTTACCTCCGAAGGAAACTACCACTGGACAAAATGGAAGTTTTACAACAAACTGAATCATATTGCCAAAACCATAATTGCGCTGGGAGGATGGGAAGTCCCTGATATCATCATGCTCGCCGAAATAGAAAACCGTTATGTTTTAAACAGACTCATCTATTCCACACCCCTGAAAGCATTTCGCTTTGGAATCGTCCATGAGGAATCGCCCGATGCAAGAGGGATAGATGTTGCTTTAATCTATCGAAAAGAGAAGTTCAGAGAACTCTATCATCGTGCCATCAATATTACTTTTCCCGATCAGCCCGAATCAAAAACCCGCGATATTTTGTATGTAAAAGGAATATTATCTTCAAAAGATACCCTCAATATTTTTGTCAATCACTGGCCTTCCCGTTTGGGAGGTTATGAAGCTTCCATGCCCCGCAGAAAATATGTAGCAAGTGTTTTGAAAGCCGCAACCGACACTATTTTCTCTGCTAATCCGGATGCAAACATTCTCATTGCAGGCGATTTTAACGACGAACCTTTCGACGAAAGCCTTTCGCAAGTTTTAAAAGCCCTTCCTGATACGGTAACTCATTCCATGCCTGCTTTGGTAAATATGATGTATAATAAAACGGGAATGGAAGGTTCCAATAAATATCAGGGGAACTGGTCGATAATCGACCAAATCATCCTGTCTGCACCTTTGTTTGTTCGTAAAAGTGGTTTGCAAATTACTTCAGCTGGGGCACAAATATTCAAAGCAGATTTTTTGCTTGAGGATGATGCAACTTATACCGGTAAAAAACCTTTCAGAACCTATTCGGGTATGAAATATATAGGAGGCTTCAGCGACCATTTGCCTGTTTATATTGATCTTATTCACAATCAATAATAGAGATAATTCAATGTGACTATGAATAAGATAAAACCTGAATTTCATTTCTAAAATCAATGGAAAAACAGCGAAAATGGAAAAAATAAATGATATTTGCAGTCCAATATTCCGTTTACTAATAAAGTCAATTTGAATGTTGGAACTATTTAACTAAGAACTTGTTTTAAATATAATTAAACATAAAAAATCATGGAAAAATCAAAAGTAATTACTTCGTTTGAATTTGAAGGTTATCGTATCACCGCCTATTTGGGTGTGGTTAGAGGCATTACGGTTCGTTCCCGTAGCTTAATTGGCAATATTGCAGGAGGTTTTCAAACCTTATTTGGGGGCAATATTTCTATTTATAGAGATCTTTGCGAACAAACCCGCCAGGAATCATTTGAAATCATGATGCAACATGCCGATGCCTTAGGTGCTGATGGCATTATTGGAATGCGTTATGATGCCAATGATGTGATGAGCGGCGTTACTGAAGTTTTGGCGTATGGAACTGCCGTTAAACTTGAAAAGATATAATTCTATTAAATGTCAAAAGGGAAAGACAATAAACCACATATCGGGATTTTTGGCAGGCGAAACAATGGTAAAAGTTCTTTTATCAATGCTTTGGTTGGGCAGGAATTGTCCATAGTGTCCGATTTTGCAGGGACAACTACCGACCCGGTAAAGAAATCAATAGAAATCCCCGGCATTGGTCCGGTAATTCTGATTGATACCGCAGGCATTGATGATGTTGGTGAGTTGGGTGCCAAAAGGGTTTCGAAAACGCTTGAGGCTTTAAAGACGATAGATTTGGCGATACTAATCATCAACGAAAACCTCTTTGCCGAACCCGAAAAGAAACTCATAGACAACTTCACCGAATATGGGGTTCCCTTTTTTATTGTACATAATAAATCGGATATTCAAGTCCTTTCACCTGTGCTGAAATCCATGTTGGAGAATGCATATAAATCTATTGTTCTTGATTTTTGTTCCCTAAACCAACCTCAAACACAGATTATCATTGACACCATCAACAAGATGGTTCCCGAAAGTGCTTATCAATCAAAATCTCTAATAGGCGACTTGATAAATCATGGGGATGTAGTTTTGCTGGTAACTCCCATTGATGCGGAAGCTCCCGAAGGCAGGATGATACTTCCTCAGGTTCAAACCATACGCGACACATTAGACAATGATGCTATTGCGGTGGTGCTGAAAGAAAGAGAGTTGGATGCTTACTTGAGAATAATGAATCCAAAACCGGCTTTGGTGGTAACCGACAGCCAGGTGTTTTTGAAAGTAGATGCTTCTATTCCAAAAGAAATCCCGCTTACCAGTTTCAGCATTATTTTAGCGCGACAGAAAGGTGATTTTAGAAACTATCTTAAAGGCACTCCGCACATTTCTCTATTAAAAGATGGTGACAAGATATTGATACTCGAATCATGTACACATCATGTTTCTTGCGACGACATTGGCAGAATGAAAATTCCGCGTTGGCTAAGCAATTATACCGGTAAGAATTTAACTTATGAGGTAGTAACAGGTTTGAACAAATTACCAAACGACATTCATGACTATGCCATGGTGATACAATGCGGGGGTTGTGTGCTTACCCGCAAACAAGTGTTGAACCGTTTGAAGCCGGCTATCGATGCCGGAATTCCGGTTTCTAATTATGGAATGACTATAGCGTATGTGCACGGAATTTTCAATAGGGCAGTGGCTCCCTTTGTTGAATTTGAAAAGAATAATTTAGAATATTTATAAGGAATAATGATGAACCTTTCAGTTGAAGAAATACTTAAAAAAGAAACATTCACGCGGGAAGATTTAATTTGCTTGCTGAAATGCAATGAGCAAGACAGAAAGAAACTCTTTGCCCGTTCGGCTGAAATTAAATCCATACATGTAGGTAAGAAAGTCTACTACCGAGGTCTGGTTGAACTGTCGAATATTTGCTCTAAGAATTGTTATTATTGCGGCATCCGGCTCGACAACAAGAAAGTTCACCGCTATTTTGTGACTGAAGATGAAGTGGTAGAAGCGGCGCAATATGCTTTCGAAAATGGCTATGGTTCGATGGTGTTGCAGTCGGGCGAAAGGACCGATAAGCAATTTGTTGATACGATAATCAATTTATTAAATCGGATAAAAGATATTTCAGGTGATAAGCTTGGCATTACCCTGTCTTTGGGAGAGCAAAGTGAAGAAACCTATCGCAAATGGTTTGAGGCGGGAGCCCATCGTTATTTGCTACGTATCGAAACTTCAAACAGGGAATTGTATTATAAATTGCATCCGCAAAATGCAAAACATGACTATGATGAACGTTTGGAATGTCTCCGCCTGCTCAGGAAAATCGGTTTCAATGTGGGGACAGGCGTCATGATTGGACTTCCTTTTCAGCAAATTGAACATCTTGCCGACGATCTTCAGTTTTTTTATGATATGGATATCGATATGGTAGGCATGGGACCTTATATCGAGCATGAGGATACTCCCTTGTTTCAGTTCAAAGAGCAATTGATGCCCAAAGATGAGAGGTTCATTTTGTCATTAAAAATGGTTGCTATACTTCGCATCATGATGAAGGACATTAACATTGCAGCCACCACAGCCATGCAAACACTCGATAAGCAAGGCAGGGAAAAAGCTCTGATGGTGGGTGCCAATATTATTATGCCTAACCTAACTCCGGTAAAATACCGCGAGGATTATTTGTTATATGAAGACAAACCTTGTATAAACGAAGAAGCATCCGAGTGTAAAAACTGTCTCGAAGCACGTATTGCCATGGTGGGCGACAAAATTGCTTATAACGAGTGGGGCGATTCCCTTCATTTTAAGAAAAGACAACAACAATAAATTATGAACAAAAGAATATATTTTATAATGCTCTTCGTTTTTGCTTTATCCATTGGATATTCGCAAACAAATCTTTCGAAATCTAAAAAATTCGATGGCTATTGGAGTGGAAACATCAATGTTGGTGCAACTGAATTGGAGCTGGTAATTAAAGTTAAACATCTCGAAAACGACAGCATTCATGCCTCTTTAGATAGCCCCGATCAGGGAGTGAAAGACATTGCCGTTTCGGAAGTTATTATCAGAGAAGATTCACTGATAATAAAAGTAAAGAAGTTGAATGCTTCTTATAAAGGACATTTAATTAACGATTCGACTATGGAAGGAAGCTGGAAACAAAGTGGAAAGTCTTTTCCTTTGAATGTTAAGAAAGTGGATAAAATAAATGAACTACGGAGACCTCAGGAGCCTAAACCGCCTTATCCTTACTTGGAACAAGAAGTTTCTTTTATGAATAAAAAAGACAACATCACCTTGGGTGGCACCTTGACTTATCCCAAAGGAAACGGACCTTTCATCACAGTGGTTATGGTTACCGGTTCAGGGCAACAGAATAGAGATGAAGAATTGATGGGTCATAAACCTTTTAAAGTCATTGCTGATTTTCTCACACGAAATGGAATTGCCGTGCTTAGGATTGATGACAGGGGAATTGGTACTTCGGGAGGGAATATTTCTACTTCAACTACTTTTGATTTTGTTAAAGATATTAATGCTGCAATTGCTTTTGTTAAAAAGAATTCCTTTATCAAAGCAAGTCATATTGGCATCATTGGACATAGTGAAGGAGGCTTGATTGCACCTATTGTGGCTTCGGAAAATAAAAAGGTGTCGTTTATTGTGTTAATGGCAGGTACCGGAGTAACCGGGAGTGATATAATTTTAACCCAATCAGCTCAGATTGCAATGGCTATGGGGAAAGATTCTGCTTCTATTGCTGAAGATAATGCCATGAATAAGGATTTGTATAAAATTGCTACTTCGATTGATGATAATGCAAAAGCAAGAACAGAAATAGAAAAGTTGCTGGACAAGAGGAGTCAGGGATTAAGTCAAAAAGAAATTGAAGAACAAGGATTGGCATTTGCTGATAGAGAAAGAATTATGATGAGTTTGCTGTCGCCCTGGTTTAAAACTTTTCTGAAGACCGATCCGGCAACATATCTGGTAAAGGTGAAGTGTCCTGTACTGGCCATGAATGGGGCAAAAGACCTTCAGGTGGATGCCAATATTAATTTACCGGCAATAGAAAATGCTTTAAAGCAAGCGAAGAATAATCAATATACCATTAAGAAATTCGATGGATTAAATCACCTCTTTCAACTTTGCGATAGCGGTTTGATGAAAGAATATTCACGTATTGAAGAAACCATACAT
>CAIXTV010000202.1 GCA_903922465.1 uncultured bacterium | reverse complement strand
TAACATCTGCAATTCTTGCTTTCATTTTCGAGTGATGAAGAACAGTAAATCTATCTTTTAATACTTTTGGAGGCACACAGCAATCACAGTCTTTAGGAAATTTATACTTTTTAATTTCGCTGATAGTATTCATAATAATATATTCAGTGGTTTTCACATGTGAATTTCACATGTGCTTCCGTCTATTTCACATGTGAAATTATTTTTTCACATGTGAATTTCACATGTGCTTCCGTCTATTTCACATGTGAAATTATTTTTTCACATGTGAATTTCACATGTGAAATTGGTAAATATCGGTATTAAGTTAATTCCGATTCAATTATTTTAAACATGAAATACTTTAGGCTAATCTATTACTATTATATAATGAGTAAGAATAAATGGATTGAACACATTAGACAATTTGCGAAGGACACTGGTTCAACTTATGGTTGTGCTTTATCTAATCCAAAATGTAAAGAGACGTATAAAAAAGAATATACAGAGCCTTTAACACCTGTAACACCTATTAAAACTAAAAAATTGAGTCGATGCGAATTAGAAGATATTTATTGGAAGAAGAAGATTCACGATGAAAATGTTAATTTTTCCAAAGCCACGACTATCAACAATACCCCAAGGACAGGAGCGGAAAGAGCAAACGATAATAAATTAGTCTCAGCATACGCACGTAAGAAAAATAGCGAATTAAAACGACATGTTAACTATATTACTAATGGCAGTTCAGACAAAGTCGATTATAGTATTAAACCAAAAACAAATGAAACAAACACCATACCATTTATCCCACCTAATAAGATAAAAAAGAGTTCTACTATTTTATAAATACTTTAGGAAAAACATATGTATATTATATTAATTGTAAAAAACATAAAGATATAATATATATACAATATATAAATGGTTAATTACAACAGTTCAAAGATTGTCTATTTATACGCAAAATCCGCCCCTCAGGGCTTCACTGTGTCAACTACACACGGTTATCAGTCACAAGTTCTTGCCGAAATATCCAGAAGTTATAAGAACTGGACTACTGGGCAAAATAAAGCGAAACGAGAGTATTATGATTATATCACTGATGTAGGTATTAACAATTTAATGATTACTATCTTTAGCACTTCATCGGTTGTAACTAACAAACAAGAGTTGAATGATTTTAAAAGTCTGATTGACTATAAACTAACACATCCAATCATTGATGTTATTAAAAGAATTAAACCAGATATTAGCGAAATCACTATAAAACGATATAGTGCAAATTATACCACACTATTCAAGCACTTTGAAGAACCGTTCTTCTACGATAATACCAAGCAGGTCATCAAGTATTTAGATGATAAATATTCAAGTGACGAAACCAAGAAGAACTTTTATAAATCTCTGATTGCTACCATATATGATGTTGAGGATTGTAAGAAGAAATATCAAGCAGAGTTAATGAGATTATCTGGAATAGTGACAGAGCAGAATGATAAGAATGAGATGTCGTTAGCACAGACTAAGAACTGGATACCATATCCAGAAATAAGTATGGCATTTGAAGCATTGGAGTTTGACTACATGGACTCTGGATTACCTAAAACAGAGTTTATTATTGCTTCCTTTTACGCTGGGAAATTCTTTGCACCATATCGTGTCATGGAACTACTCAATCTAAAATATAGGAACTTTGTTAGTACAGACAATTGGATTGACTTTAAAGCGAATGTGATTGTGTTGAATATATATAAAACCGCAAGTGTATACGGACAGGTTATTCAGAAGATACCAGCTTCCTTTAAGAACATATTAAAGAAATATTGTGTTGGACATACTACTGATTATTTGTTAGAGCAAAATGGTAAGCAGTATACATACGACTTGCTAACAAAGGCATTAAAGTCATCTATTGGTTGCAGTGCCAACATAGCAAGACATTCATTCGTCACATATCTACACGATACTGGTAAACTCAAGACCAATACACAGATAAAAATGATTGCGAAACAAATGAGAAACTCATTCCAGCAAATATTAGAATACAGGAAGTTTAATGCTATTGATGATGAATAAATGTTATATTTGTTAGTTTAAATTAAT
>CAIXTV010000201.1 GCA_903922465.1 uncultured bacterium | reverse complement strand
ATATGTAATTTTATTGTCCTAAATAAGCTGATAATGAAGACACAAATTAATTGGATAATTACAAATTATCCTCTACTCAAAGCGGATATGCAATTTTGGCTTTGAGCTGTCACTTATTTGTATATGTCGCTTAGAGAGGGATTGCATTTGTGACTTGAATCTACAAACTTCAAATTCATTGCAAAAATCATCAGCTTTAATGAAAATATCTATAACTTTGTCCCGTAGCATTAGTTTTTGTTTTATTGGTTTGCAATACAAATATAACAATTCTAGTGCTACTATTTATTTGACATCCTGTTAGTTATGAACAATATTATTAATAGTCCCTTATCCCGAACTCAAGTTAGAAAGTAAATATTGAGAATTAAAAGAAGGGAGTGGAATTAAGGTGAGGATATTAAGGAGATGAAAATTTAATTCAAGAGGGGTGAAGAATATTGAATTTTCAATTAGAATGTTAGGAATTTGATGAATCGTTTTAATAAATTTATGTTCCAAATCTTAAGAATCATTACTTTTGCGGGCGAAATTTCATAAAGTGAAAGCGTAAGCGCCACAAGGTTTTTTGTTTTATTTGGATTGTAAATAAAATTGAAGATTGGAGGATTTCCCGTTAGGAAATTCATACTGAAAACAATTACCGCATCAGTAAATTGCTGCAAGTATGACGCAAATGGTGATTATTTTGAGTTAGAAATTTTAAGACATCTCTTTATTAAGGATAAAATTGCTGCATTAGGGAAGCAATCTATTTGCAATTATATCAGGAATATTAAAAAAAAGAATTATTAAATGACAGAAGTTTTCAATAAAATAGAAGCCTTAGATGAGAGATTGAGCGAGCTGAGAAAACAACATAAAACTATTGGGTTTGTGCCAACAATGGGGGCTTTGCATAAAGGGCACATTTCTCTAATCGAACGTTCGAATCGGGAAAATGACACAAGTGTTTGTAGTGTTTTCGTAAATCCTATTCAATTTAATAATCAAAACGACTTGCTAAAGTATCCCCATACTCCAGAAAGTGATATTGAAATGCTGAGTAATGAGGGTTGTGATATAATATTTATTCCTAGCCGAGAGCAGATGTACCCCGAAAGCTTAAAACTTGAAAATTACCATTTTGGGACATTAGAAACTGTGATGGAAGGCAAATTTCGACCGGGACATTTCAATGGGGTAGCCGTAGTTGTGAAGCGATTTTTTGATATTGTTCAACCCAATAAGGCCTATTTTGGCTTGAAAGATTTTCAACAATTGGCCATAATAAAGGATTTGGTGAGGCAGATTGGGAGCAAAATTGAAATAGTTGAATGTGGGATAATTAGAGAAGTTGATGGGTTGGCAATGAGTTCGCGCAATTCGCGGCTTTCGGCAATTCAAAGAAAAGTTGCGCCTTATATCTATGAAGTTTTGCTTGCAGTTAAAGAAAAAGCAGGAGAAATGTCGATTGAAGAACTAAAAGCATGGACTTTAGAGCAAATAAATCGGGAAGACTTAATGAAAATTGAATATTTTGAAATTGTGTCACCAATAAGTTTGATGCCTGTAAACGAACAAAATAAGCATTTGGGAAGTGTGGCTTGCATAGCATTGTATATGGATGAAATTCGATTGATAGATAATATCATTTTGTTTTTGTAATTTTGCGGCATGATGTTAATTGAAGTTTTAAAGTCAAAAATTCACCGCGTTCGGGTTACCGAAGCAGACCTTAATTATATTGGGAGTATCACCATAGATGAAGACCTTATGGATGCATCGAATTTAATTGAAAACGAAAAAGTGCAGGTTGTCAATGTTAATAATGGCGAACGTATAGAAACTTATGTGATAAAAGGTGAAAGAAAGTCGGGTGTGATTTGCCTGAACGGACCGGCAGCACGTAAAGCATTAGCAGGGGACATTGTTATAGTGGTTTCGTTTGCTCAAATGGAATTTGAGGAAGCGAAAAAATTCGTCCCATGCATTATTTTTCCGGACGAAAACAATCAAATTAAAAAGGTTTGAAAAAAACTATAATAACAGTATTGAAGCTAGGGTTTTTCCTTGGTTTAGGAATATTGTTTATTTGGTTATTCGTCAGGCAGCTTACTCCCGAACAAGAACATGAAATCATTGTCTCTTTTACTAAAGCAAACTATTGGTGGCTGTTACCTGTATTTGTTGTTTGGTTCTTAAGTCTTTTATTTAGGGCTATTCGATGGAATATGATGCTCCAGTCGATGGAGTATTTTCCGAAAATCTATAACACCTTTATGGCAGTTTTAATTGGGTATTTTGCCAACCTTGCTTTACCTCGTCTGGGTGAAGTAAGTCGTTGCAGTGTGCTCACAAAATATGAAAACATTCCTTTTAGCAAATCGTTCGGGACTGTTATTACCGAGAGAGTTTTTGATATGTTGATTTTTATAGTGCTGTTTTTCATTCTTCTGGCTAGTCAGTTCGAGGGGATTCATCTTTATGTGGAAGAAAAAGTATATGAGCCCTTGTCGGAGAAGTTTAACATGGAGAATTTTAGTTTTCATTTTATTTTTATTGTATTGGGATTCTTCATCATTTGCGTTTTGCTGTATTTTGTTTTGAGGAAAAGACTGCTAAAATGGAAATTATATATAAAGGTAAGGGAACAGATACGGCATTTATTTTCGGGACTCAAATCAATATTCAATTTAAAGAGCCCATGGTTATTTTTATTAAACACCCTTCTTATTTGGGTATGTTATCTGTTGATGACATGGTTTTGTTTTTATTGTTTTGCCGACACCAATGATTTAGCTTTTGCACCAGCTTTTGCAGTATTGATTTTCGGAGCTATTGGCTTTATGGTTGTTCAGGGAGGGATAGGTTTATATCCGGTTATTGTTGCTGAAACACTCACATTGTATGGGATTGTTGAAACTACTGGTTACGCTTTAGGATGGTTGAGTTGGTCGGCTCAAACCCTTATGTTTATTGTTCTTGGAATTATATCTTTGGTGATTTTACCTATCGTTAATAAAAAACACAAATGAATTATTTAGAACTTATTCAGAATAAAATAGTATCGGATTCAGAACTTCGACAGAAGTTGGCTTACTGGCGTTTCAGGAATTTC
Organism: uncultured bacterium; assembly: GCA_903922465.1. Taxonomy (GTDB): domain Bacteria; phylum Bacteroidota; class Bacteroidia; order Bacteroidales; family CAIXTV01; genus CAIXTV01. Next base: position 8,050 of record CAIXTV010000201.1, on the reverse strand, counting down.
AAAATAGTATTTACAAATGGGTGCTTCGATATTTTACATTTAGGACATATTGATTATTTGTCAAAAGCGTCTGACTTAGGAGAAATATTAATTGTTGGGGTGAATACGGATGCGTCGGTTAAAAGACTCAAAGGAAGTCATCGCCCAATAAACGACGAATATGCACGCGCCTCGGTGTTGGCATCGCTTCAATTTGTTCATGCTGTGGTGCTATTTGGAGAAGATACTCCATATGAATTGATTAAAATAGTGCAACCAAATATTCTGGTTAAAGGGAAAGATTATCGGCCTGAAGAAATTATTGGCTATGATATTTTACAACAAAATAACGGGGAAGTTGTTACTATTGATTTAGTTGAAGGATACTCAACTAGCTTAATTGAAAGAAAAATTAAGGAATCATCAATTTGATGAATTAAGAAATGGCGAAAATTAAAACTGTTTTCTACTGTCAAAGCTGCGGGACTCAATCTTCGACCTGGTTGGGGAAGTGTCCTTCATGTAATGAATGGAATACTTTTGTGGAAGAAGTTATTCAACGGAATGATAATGACAAACAATCTGGTTTATCGAATTTTGAAAGGGCATCAAAACCTATATCTATTTCAGAAATAAACCTCAGCGATGAGCCTCGAGTATCTTCATACAATAACGAACTCGATCGTGTGCTTGGAGGGGGAATAGTTCCGGGATCGGTTGTGCTTATTGGGGGTGAACCTGGGATTGGGAAATCTACCCTAATGCTTCAAGTTGCCTTGAACATGAAGGGGTCAAAAATATTATATATAACAGGAGAGGAAAGTGAACAGCAAATAAAGATGCGTGCCGAACGTATTGGGATGCATAACAAAGAATGTTTTATATTAACGGAAACCAACACACAAAATATTTTCCAACAAATCGAACAGTTGAAACCGGCGGTAATTGTTGTTGATTCTATTCAAACATTGCATACCCAAGTGATAGAATCATCGGCAGGGAGCATATCACAAATAAGAGAATGTGCATCGGAACTTCAGCGTTTTTCGAAACTTACGAATGTTCCTGTTTTTTTGATTGGGCATATTACTAAAGAAGGGACACTTGCCGGACCAAAAATATTAGAGCATATGGTAGATACCGTTTTGCAATTTGAAGGGGATAGAAATCATGGATATAGAATACTACGTTCAGTGAAGAACCGCTTTGGCTCAACTTCAGAATTGGGGATTTTTGAAATGCAATCGACTGGATTAAGAGAGGTTTCAAATCCTTCTGAAATATTACTTTCGCAACGCGACGAAAATTTAAGTGGGATTGCCATTGCTGCTATGGTTGAAGGCTTGCGACCTATGTTAGTTGAAACACAAGCTTTGGTTAGCTCAACAGCATATAGTACTCCACAGCGTTCGGCAACTGGTTTTGATTTACGAAGGTTAGGAATGTTATTAGCAGTTTTAGAAAAAAGATGTGGTTTTAGACTTGGGGCAAAAGATGTTTTTTTAAATATTGCGGGTGGATTGAAGGTTGATGATCCAGCTATTGACCTTGCGGTGGTCTGTGCTGTTTTATCCTCAAGTGAAAACATTGCCATTGACGCTAAAACATGTTTAGCCGCCGAAGTAGGTCTTTCTGGAGAAATTCGTCCTGTTACCCGCATAGAACAAAGAATTTCAGAAGCTGAAAAACTTGGCTTCGAACAAATCATTATCTCCTCATATAATATGAAAGGTCTTGATATTAAAAGCAAGTCCATCATCTTGAAACCAGTCAAAAAAATAGAGGATGTATTTGATCTATTGTTTGGATAAATATTCTCCATTTTGCCATATTAGGAGTTTATAATTTATACTGAGGGGATTTGGGTTTTAGCAAACCTTATATTTGGAAAAGAAAGTTTTGAGCTGCAATCACTACAAAATCATTACTTTTGTTTATTAAATCAAATAACATGAAACTAATTATCATAAACGGTCCGAATTTGAACTTGCTTGGGAAAAGGGAACAAAACATTTATGGTTCACTTTCTTTTGAGGCTTATTTTGAGAGCTTGAAAGCTAAATTCTCAGATATTTCATTTGAATATTATCAAAGTAATATTGAGGGAGAAATCATCGACTGTATTCAGAAACATGGTTTTTCTGCAGAAGGAATCATCATTAATCCTGGGGGTTACTCTCATACTTCAGTAGCGATAGCTGATGCAATACGTTCCATCGAAACAGAGGTAGTAGAAGTTCATATCAGTAATATTGCTGCACGGGAAAACTACCGACAAGTATCAATAACAGCTCAAGCTTGTCGAGGCTGTATATCTGGATTTGGTTTAGATTCTTATGTTTTGGCAGTAGAAAGCTTTTTGTTAAAAAACAATGCTTAATTACATATCATAGTTGTTAATACTCTTGCGGGAACTCAATAATATCTTTGATTACATATGCATTAGGGTACTCTTCGATAATTTCTTTTAAGAAGCCTCTTGCATTCATTCTAGTTCTGAAATTACCTACTCTCAGCTTATAGTTTGGTTCCAAAAAAACGATATAGGCTTCAGTATTTGGATATTTAGCCAAAAACTTTGCCCTAATTTCGAGTGCAGCAACTTTAGAATTAGATCCCGATTCAGAAAACAGATGAATTCGAAAGCCCTGAATATATTTTTTTTGATTATTAATGTCGAGATGTTTCTGAAGCAAATCCGTCACTCTTTCGTCAGCAATTACGTCAATTTTCCCTGAAATTGATTGGCAGTGCACTCTGCAAGAATATCCAATAGCAATAGAAAAGAATATAAATTGGAAGAAACTACTTATACTTTTCATATAATTCAGCTGGTTTAAGGCTTAAAACAGGTATACTTGATTGGTTAATAAACTGCTGTGCTGAAGGTCCAATTAAAATATTCACCTTGCTAATTTCCTGTTCTGTCATTATTGATAACAAGTCTGCATTAACGATTTCGACAAAATTTAATGTGGTTTTTGTAACATCATCTGTAAAAACAGACTCAACCGTATGCTTGATTTCTTTTTGAATTAAGAATTGAGAAACCGTATGAGCATTTTCGTCCACCTTGCGATTGATCGTCTTTAAATTATTGGAATATAAGGCTAAAACATAAATTTCGGAATTAAAATATTCTGCAAGTTTTGCTGTAAAAGCAAGTTTTTGACATGATTCGGGAGTGTGATCAACAGGTAGAACAATTTTCTTAATCCCTTTATTAATGTTAAAACTAGGGCGAATAGTAATAATAGGACAAGGGGCAGATGAAACCACCCTAAAAGCATTACTTCCAACCCAAAACTCTTCGAATCCAGAAACCCCATGAGTTCCAACAACAATCAAATCAGCCTTGTTGAGTCTTGCGTAACGTGCTATTTCATGATATACTCTACCACTTCTTATTTTGAAACTTAAAGTGCCTTGTTTTAATAAGGGTTGATGTAATTTGATAATTTCATTGAAATTTGCACAAATGTCATCTTTCAATAATTTTTGCTCTTTAATGAGCAAACCCTCCTTTTCACTAAATGAATCTACCCATATCATTAAAATATTAGCATTGGTTTTGTTTGCAATGGTAATGGCGTAGTTCAGTGCGTGAATTGAGCCTTTTGAGAAGTCTATTCCAACAATTATTTCTTTCATTTTTTGTAGTTCTTATTAGGTTAAATACCGATACTAAATTACATATTTTTATTGATATAAGATATTTTTTCATTTGAAAAAATTCTAAAGTGCTCATTATATATGATTCACAAAAACAAATTCTTCAAGTTAAAGCTAAAAAAAAAGTATTAGTTGTATTTTAATTACTTTTGTAGAGAATAATCTACCATGATGAATAAAAATCTTGATGCTAATAACGAACATTTGAGTCCACAGGAAAAGGAATACGAAAACTCTATTCGTCCTTCCGATTTTGATAATTTCTATGGGCAAGGTCAAGTGGTTGAGAACCTGAAAGTGTTTGTTCAAGCCGCAACCCAACGTGGTGAAGCTCTTGACCATGTTTTAATACACGGACCTCCTGGTTTAGGAAAGACAACCTTATCTTATATTATTGCCCGCGAACTTAATGTAAACATAAAAGTAACTTCTGGCCCTGTTTTGGACAAACCCGGTGAACTTGCGGGTTTGCTTACTAATTTGGAGACAAATGATGTTTTATTTATAGACGAAATTCACAGGCTTTCGCCTGTTGTGGAAGAGTATTTGTATTCTGCGATGGAGGATTATAAAATTGATATTATGATTGATTCGGGTCCAAATGCCCGTAGTGTTCAAATATCCTTAAATCCTTTTACGCTGATTGGTGCCACTACCCGTTCAGGATTACTAACTGCTCCTTTACGTTCTCGATTTGGAATTAATTCGAGGCTTTCTTATTATGATACTTCCATATTAAATAAGATTATTCACAGGGCTTCAAAGATATTAGAAATCACACTTGATGATAATGCATCCATTGAAATTGCCCGTCGGAGCAGGGGAACCCCTCGTATTGCCAATTTATTACTAAGAAGGGTCAGAGACTTTGCTCAAATAAAAGGAAATGGACATATCGACCTTGCCATCGCTAAGTTTGCACTGAATGCTTTGAATGTTGACAAACATGGTTTAGATGAAATGGATAATAAGATTCTTACTACCATTATTGATAAATTCAAAGGTGGGCCGGTTGGGCTAACAACCATTGCTACCGCTGTTGGCGAAGATTCGGGAACCATTGAAGAAGTGTATGAACCTTTTCTTATTATGGAAGGCTTTCTGATGAGAACCCCGAGGGGAAGAGAAGCAACGGAATTGGCATATCAGCATTTAGGCAGATTAAAACTTCCCGAACAAACCCGCCTTTTTTAATGTTTTCTGATTCAGAAAAGCATATTCTTAGTCGAAAAATAAAACAAAAAGCATTAGCTTTGGGTTTTGCTGATTGTGGAATTGCTCCTTCAAACCCATTAACTGAAGAAGAAGTTCACCTTAAAGCGTGGATTGAAAATGGATATTGCGCAGATATGAGATATTATGCCACTCATCTGCATAATCGTCTTGATCCTTTTACCGTTTTGCCAAATGCGAAATCTGTTATTGGAGTGATTCTTCCTTATTATCAAAAAAACGAAAAACAAACCAGCATTAAGATTGCACGTTATGCACTGGGAAAAGATTATCATTTGGTTGTAAAAAAATTACTTGAGGAATTACTTTCATTTATTAAAGCACTGCTACCAAAATCAGAAGGTAAAACTTTTTGCGATTCGGGAGCCATGTTAGAAAAAGCATGGGCTAATCGTTGTGCCCTTGGTTCTATCGGCAAGAACTCTTTGTTAATACATCCCCAATGGGGCTCTTTTGTATTTATTGGACTTATTGTTACTGATGCTGAAATGACGTACGATTCCCCAACATCAATTGACGTTTGCGAAAGGTGCAAACGCTGTATGGTGGCTTGTCCCACACAGGCAATTGTTTCTCCTCATGTGGTGGATGCCCGTAAGTGTGTTTCATATCAAACTATTGAATCTAAAGAAAGCCTTCCGCCTGAATTAAAAGGAAAAACAGAGGGTTTCGTGTTTGGATGTGACTACTGTCAGGAAGTTTGTCCTTATAACAAGGATGTTATTTCTCAAAATGAAAGTTCACCTTTATATAAAGAGGAATTAAGTGATATTAGTTCGGCTGATTTATCAGAATTAAGTCGAGAGCAATTTGATTCTCTCTTTTCGGAAACTGCCATTGCCCGAACTGGATTTGATAAATTAAAACAAAACATCAATTTCGTAATAGAATAAAGACAAATGAATAAGCCTAATGCATTAGAACTATTAGCTCCTGCAAAAAATGCAGAAACCGGAATCATTGCCATTAATTATGGCGCCGATGCAGTTTATATAGGTGCTGAGCAGTTTGGGGCACGTTATAAAGCAGGGAATTCTATTGAAGAAATCGAAAGACTTATAAAATACGCACATCTTTACAAAGCAAAAGTGTATATCACTTTAAACACCCTTTTGTTTGACGATGAAATTGAACAGGCAATTGAAATTGCCCACAAAGTTTATGAAGCCGGAGCCGATGCTTTGATTATTCAGGATATGGGTTTGTTGGAAGCCGGGCTTCCGCCTTTGCCTCTCTTTGCAAGTACTCAAACCCACAACTATTCATTAGAAAGAATACAGTTCCTTGAAGCTGTTGGATTCAGCCGCATCATACTTGCACGTGAACTCACGCTTGATGAGATTGAACATATCCACAATAATACTCATGGGGTTGAACTGGAGTTTTTTGTTCATGGTGCTTTATGTACTGCATTAAGTGGTCAGTGTTATTTGAGTTCGGCAACATCGAACCGCAGCGGAAATCGTGGCGATTGCGCCCAACTTTGTCGCCTGTCGTATAATCTCATCGATGCTAATGGAAATCCTATTAAAACTAATAAGCATTTGCTTTCGCTTAAAGACTTAAACCTTTCGGAACAACTCGGAAAGCTTGTCGCGGCAGGCATTACTTCTTTTAAGATTGAAGGCCGTTTGAAAGACACCGATTATATTCAAAATATAGTGTCGCATTACCGCAAACGTTTAGATGAAGTTATTGAGAATACAACCTATTCAAAAGCCTCTTCGGGAAGCACGCAATTGCAGTTTACGCCCAATCCGCAGTTTAGTTTTTCGCGCGGATTTACAAGTCATTTTGTTGAAGGAAGGCAGCCTTCGCAATCATCCATGCACACTCCTAAGTCGATTGGCGAGCCTCTTGGAAAAGTAAAATCAACCGGTGGTCATTATTTTACATTAGAAAGCTCTCATCAATTACATAATGGGGATGGAATAACTTTTCTTGATATAGATGGTCTGTTTTGGGGAACATCCATTAATAAAGTTGAGGATGATTGCATTTTCCCTAACAGCATGCAGGGCATCAGCAAAGGATGTTTGGTGAGCCGCAATTATCACAAAGAATTTCAACACACATTGTCTAAGGACAACTCACAAAGACTTATTTCTGTGAGCATCGAAATGCAGGATACTGAAAATGGTTTTATGTTAAAGGCTATTGATGAAGATGGTATTGAAAGCTTGTTTGAACATCAGGCAGAGAAAGTTGCCGCACAACAAGCTGAAAAAGCAATGGCAACTATTGAAAATCAGTTGAGCAAATCGGGTAATACTAATTACAGGGTGACTGAAGTTAAATTACATCTTAGTTCTGCCTTTTTCATACAAGTTTCTGCCTTAAATGAAATGCGCCGGCAATTGCTAATCATTCACCAAAACACGCGGCTTGCTGCTTATCAGCGAAAGCTAAAACCGCTTCAGCCTAATGATGTTCCTTATCCTGAAACAAAACTTTCTTTTCGTGCGAATGTCATTAATCACCATGCAGATGCATTTTATAAACGACATGGTATTCTGAGCATCGAAAGGGGATTTGAATTGAACGACGCTCCCGAAAGCGACATCATTTTTACCAGCCGCTATTGTCTGAAGTTCGAGTTGGGCGAATGTCCCAAACAAGACTCCGCCAGCAAACAATATCCTGAACCCTGGAAACTCCTGGATAATAAGCACGAATACCCCATTTCTTTCGATTGCGCGAAATGTATTATGCATTTGCATCAACCCGAGTAAACTCTAGTCGGCCTTCTTTTTAAGGAAATTCAATATTAATCTTACCTATATTAATGCCATTCGCAGAATTGAAGAACGGTTTTACCCTAGTAATAGCAAGTATTAATAATATATAGACTTCACCTATATTTATTTCTTGATTCACCTCTGTCAATTAAAGAGTATTATTAAACCGTTATTCTTAGATTTCAAAAACTTTGTATTAGCTAAATAATGGGTAGACTTGCCTTAATTAAAATTAAGGCTGCCGTAACCTCGGCAAGCGTAGCCGCTATAACGGTAAGAGCAGCCGAGGTTACGGCAAGAGCAGCCGAGGTTACGACAAGAGCAGCCGAGGTTACGGCAAGTATAGCCGAGGTTACGGCAAGTATAGCCGAGGTTACGATAAGAGCAGCCGAGGTTACGACAAGAGCAGCCGAGGTTACGGCAAGTAT
>CAIXTV010000200.1 GCA_903922465.1 uncultured bacterium | reverse complement strand
CTGTTTCTAAAAAGGATTATTTTTATTAATTAGAAGTATTTATGGTTTCACTTTTACAGTGAAGCTACCGGCATCGGTTGAGCTTAGATTACTTACATTAATTGAAGTATAAGATGTGGGGATTTTAACTGAAGTGTTAGGGGTCTCTTGCCTGATCTGGCATCTTGCAATGAAGGATGAGCACTTTTTCCTCATATTTTTTAAATGAGAAATTACATATTCCCAAATAAGCATACATTTGCAAAATTATTGGAACTGATACATGAACATTAAGCTTAAGAAAACACTAAAAATAGCGACATACATTATTGTGATTGGCTTTGCTTTAATTGGTTTTGGCCTCACTTCCGCATTTTTCGCCATTAAATTGCATCTTACTAACGATCCTGGTTCGGTGGATGTTAATGATAGATATTTTCAGGATATTGCTAAAAAAGAAGTCTACGTTTCCAATGCTACAAGCGAAGCTGAAAATGCCAAACAATTTGCTTTTCAGTATTTCAAAACGGCAGTATTAAGTCGTTTCTACCCATTAAATGCAGGATTAATCCTCAATTCTGCTTCAATTCATAAGAACTGGAAAATTACGGAACGTATGCTTGATGCTGTTAACCAATATATGACTTCCAATGCCGATTATCAGCAAAGAATTGAAGAAGGAAAGCGTATTATTTCGGCAAAAACCGATTCGAGTAGCAAACAAAACATTTTCGAGTGGATGAATATTCCCGAATGGATAGATTTTAAATATGCCGTTATCAAAGATACAACAGTTATTGATTCAGTGGCGCGAATTACGGGTGTTGAATCGCGTTTAATTGTTTCAGTTTTGGTTGGCGAACAAATTCGTTTGTTTAATTCGAAACGTGAAATGTATAAAAAAGTGATAGGCCCATTGAAGATATTATCTACTGAAACTAAATTTTCGCTTGGAGTCACCGGTATTAAGGAAGAAACAGCCCGTACTATCGAAAAATATCTGAAAGACAGTAGTTGTGTGTACTATTTGGGGAAGAAATATGCGAATTTACTGGATTTTAAAACTAGCGATATCGAAAATGAAAGATTTAAACGTCTGACCGATTATCACAATCATTATTATTCCTACATTTATGCTGCTATTTTCATGAAGCAAGTCAGAAATCAATGGGAAAAAGCGGGTTTCGATATTTCAAGCCGACAAGAAATTCTTGCCACCTTGTTTAATGTTGGTTTTATTGCTTCTCAGCCTAAGGCAAATCCATCGGTGGGGGGATCGCATATCAATATCAACGACAAATTATACACTTTCGGGCGCTTAGCTTACGAGTTTTATTATTCAGGCGAACTTGCTAATGTTTTCCCTTTCCACGAGTCTTTCTTCAACAATTGAAATCCGTTTTTTAAAGGTTTACAGGCATTCTTTTGTTTTACTTCAGCCTAAAAGTCTTCAGCCTAATAGCCTATTTCGCATAAAATTCAATCATTTCGATAATGGCATTTTGGCAAACGGGGCAAAATGCATCATATTTAATCGATTTCATTGAGCAATCGAAAAAAGGACGATACACCCCTTTCTTCATATAGCCCCCTCCTTCGAAAACCCCGGTAATTGTTTTAGATTCTTCTGTAATTAGGGTTGGGATTGAAGTTTTCTTGTCGAGCATTTTTTTCCATTTACTGTCGAAGTTAACCAAAGTAGTAAGATTGGGTTCCCAGGGTTCGGTATCTAAAGGATAAAAATCTTGCACCGAGACGTCTGAATCGTAATATTCATCGCCTAAACCTGCAAAAGCATGGCCAAATTCATGCGTAAATATATAATTCGAATACATATTATCGCTGCTGCAACATGAATAATAGTTGTAAATGCCTCCTCCGCCATAATGATCGGTATTCACAAGAATGATGATTTGATCATAAGGCACTAAGGCCGCAATTGAACGTATGGTTTTATATTCGTAGGTCATTAAATAGCGTTCCGAATCGAAAGTGTAGAAACTCGAACCCACAAGGGTGTTTTTCCAAATGCCTAAACCCGGAAAATCACAACCCGACTCAACAGAAGGAGCCTCAATTGCACGAATACAAATGTTTGATTTATAATTATCGTAGGGTTTGCATTTTAAAAACAAATCGGAAAAGCGGCTGCAATCTTTGTGGAACTTCTCCATTTCGCTAGCGGTGTATCCATCGGGAATAATAACGATATCCATTTGCGTTGCAGGTTTATTTTTCCCGCTTACCACGAAAGAAGGATAGTCGGATTTCTTTTCTTTTTTGATAAAATAGTTAGTCGGATCAACTATATAGCTAAACTTTTTGTTCCATTGGTTTTTCCTATCGCGGCTAAAGAATTCTAAACGCACAGTTTTCTTTGGGAAAGGCATGCAAAACGTTTCTTGGAATGATTTAGTTGTGATTTTAGCTTCTTTAGTGTCGATCCATTCGGCGAAAATCGACGAATAGCCTCTTGAATATATCAATTTGTTTTCAAGAGTATCATAAACCATAACTTTGTATTTCCCAAAATCGAATTTATCAACTAACTGTGTTTTAGAACCGCCCCATAAGGGCTCTTCGATGAGCTCATCTATCGAATAAAATTCTTCTTTTTGATTTCCTGAGTGATAATAGTCGATTCGTAAAGTTTTATTTTGGAAGTAAAAGTCATAATCGGCTCTTACCGTAAAGGAACTGAGCACTATAATTATTACGATAAGAATAAAATTGCTTCTCATTTAATTGTTTGTTTGGTTTATATTTTTACTTTTGTATCTCATTATTATTAGAATGAAAATCAACTACAAAAATATTAAAAACCGCGACCAGTTTTGATTATCTGCAATCTTTTATCAAATTAATTCAATTATTAGAACAACAAAAAATATATTTTCATGGAATTACCTTTTGCAGAATCGTATAAAATTAAAATGGTTGAGCCTATTCATAGGAGCACTAGAGAACAAAGAGAACAATGGATTAAAGAAGCACACTACAATTTATTTAATCTAAAAAGCAGTCAAGTGTTTATTGATTTACTCACCGACTCGGGAACGGGTGCAATGAGCGATAAACAGTGGTCGGAAATGATGATAGGAGATGAAAGTTACGCAGGTGCTTCCTCTTATTTCAAAATGAAAGGCGCTATTAAGAAAATTTTGGGTTTCGAGTATTTTTTACCCACTCATCAGGGAAGAGCAGCCGAAAATGTGCTGTTTTCTGTATTAGTGAAAGAAGGAGATATCGTTCCGGGGAACTCTCATTTCGATACAACCAAAGGTCATATCGAATATCGTAAAGCAAAAGCCGTCGATTGTACCATTGATGAGGCTTTTGATACCACATTATTACATCCTTTTAAAGGGAATCTCGATTTGAATAAGCTTGAAAAAGTGCTTTCTTCAAACCCTACTGATAAAATTCCTTTTATTATCATCACTGTTACTTGTAATTCGTCGGGGGGGCAGCCTGTTTCACTCGAAAACATGAAAGAAGTGAGAAAACTCGCCGATAAATACAATAAAATGGTTGTTATTGATGCTGCTCGTTTTGCAGAAAACGCCTATTTTATCAAAAAACGCGAAAAAGCATGCGAAAACATGTCGATAAAACAAATCGTTCTCGAAATGTTTGCCACTGCAGATGCTACTACTATGAGTAGTAAGAAAGATGCTATTGTTAATATGGGAGGTTTTATCGGAATGCGCGATGAGGATTTGTTTCGCAAGGCCAGTGTTTTCAATATTATGTTTGAAGGATTTATCACCTACGGCGGAATGTCGGGAAGAGACATGAACGCTTTGGCTCAAGGCCTTGATGAAGGAACTGAATTCGACTTTTTGGAAACCCGTGTCGAACAAGTGGCATATTTAGGGAAGAGATTGAGAGATTTTGGCATTCCTATTCAAGAACCTGCTGGTGGGCACGCTATTTTTGTAGATGCAAAACGATTTTTACCCAATCTTCCTAAAGAAGAATTTATAGCACAGACACTAGGCGTGGAACTTTATATTGAAGCAGGTGTAAGAGGTGTAGAAATAGGCACTCTTCTTGCCGATCGCGACCCTAATACCCGACTTAATCGCTATCCAGAGTTGGAGTTTTTGCGTTTAGCTATTCCTCGAAGGGTGTATACTAATAATCATATGGAATATGTTGCTATTGCCTTAGGAAATGTTTTTGAACGCAGAAACGAAATTAAAAAAGGATTCAAAATACTTTATGAAGCTCCTATTATGAGGCATTTCACAGTGGAACTTGAAAAGCTTTAATGCATAAAAAAGACCCAGGACTCAAATTTTAAGTCTCAAATTCAAGGAATGTTTTAAACCTTTTATTGAAAAAGTAAAAGGCTTAATGAAGATTTTTGATATTGAAATTTAAGTTTTGGGTCTTGAATTTTTATTAAATATGAATAGTGCTCAAAAACAAAAGCGATATCAGCGAATTTACTTTCAACTGAACGAATTATTTGTGGCTTCAAAGAATATCGATTCACGCATGTCCACTTTGGTTTCCTTGCTTCATCATAAAATGGACGGGTTTTTCTGGACAGGTTTTTATTTATTAAAGGACGGCGAACTTTGTGTGAGTTCTTATCAGGGATCGGTGGCTTGTATGAAATTAGCAAAGGATACTGGCGTATGTTGGGCCGGAATTAACCAAAAAGAAGCGATAATTGTGCCCGATGTACATCAATTTCCTGGTCATATTGCCTGTGATGGCCGATCAAATTCCGAAATAGTTGTACCTTTATTCGATAGTCATCAAAACATTATGGGTGTTCTCGACGTTGATAGTAAGAATTTTTCGAATTTCGACCAAATAGATGCCGACGAACTCACTAAAATTGTTCAACTAATTTATTCTTAAAAAACATTGGGACTTCTTGAACTTTTTTTAATCGGATTAGGTTTATCGATGGATTGTTTTGCCGTGGCAATTTCAACTTCTATTTGTCAGAAATGCCTAAAGATGAAAGATTTTCTGAAAATCTCTTTATCATTTGGCATTTTTCAGGGAGGGATGCCTCTGTTGGGTTGGTTGCTTGGGTTTAATTTCCGCGAAATGATTTCCGATTATGATCATTGGGTGTCATTTATCATTTTATTGGCCATTGGTGCTAAAATGATATTCGAATCCTTACGCCACATAGCCAATGGCAGCACCTACAATATTCAAAAACCCTTTGTTTTGTTTAGTCTTTCGGTAGCCACAAGTATTGATGCTTTGGTGGTGGGGGTGAGTTTGGCTTTTTTAAATGTAAATATATTTTACGCAGCCACATCTTTCACTCTGATTACGTTTTTGGTTAGTTTGCTGGGCTTATACATTGGAAAACATACCCGAAAATTTATTTTTGGGAAGAATGCAGAGATTATCGGAGGGATTGTTCTGATAGTGCTTGCAATTAAAATATTAAATGAACACTTAGGTTTTATATCATCATTATGGCAATAATAAGAATTACAAAAGCTTTTAACTTCGAAATGGCTCATGCCTTGCTTGGATACAAAGGTCCTTGCAAACACATCCACGGACATTCTTACGAACTATTTGTTACGGTTAAAGGAAAGCCTATCAATAGCCAAGAATCGTCTGAAAATGGCATGTTGATGGATTTCGGAACATTGAAGAATATTATTAAATCAAATATTATCGACGAGTTTGATCATTCCTTAGTGATTAATCAAAATGCATCGGCCGAATTTGTGGCCAAATCACATGATATGTTTGGCAAAATGCATTTAGTGCCTTATCAACCTACTATCGAGAACATGCTGGAAGATTTTGCTGAAAGAATTAAGAAATTATTGCCTGACGATATTCAATTGTTTAGGCTTATGTTACGCGAAACCGTTACTTCTTACGCCGAATGGTTTGCCGAAGACAATATGGAATAAGCTCTGTTTGTTGCAGCTTATTATAAATTCAATTTTACTTCTTCCTTTGTTTTACTGAAAAATTAATTTCGGAATTATTCAAATTCCTAAAAAAACGGAATGGAATTTTCTAAAGGGAAAACCAATATTATTAGTTCTCAAAATAGTCGGATTTTTTATTTTCGCTCAATCTAAGGCCAAGCGAATTTTAACTAATTCGAAATTTTACTAATGGTTTTGAAAATAATATTTAGATCGGTCTTATTACTTCTCTTTTCTAAGTACTTTAAATTTAGTTTCAATTTTGCAGGCATAATTTCCTGAATATATAATTCTTCTGGATTATCGGTTTTAGCTAAAATTTCTGTTTCGTTACGATATATGATGCTCGCAAAATCAGTAATACCAGGTTTTACACTTAATACTTTTTTTTGTTCTTCATTATATAAATCGACATACTTTCTAACTTCAGGCCGAGGTCCTACTAAGCTCATCGAACCCAATAAAACATTTATCAATTGAGGCAATTCGTCGAGTTTATATTTTCTGATAAACCGTCCAACTGCAGTTATACGACTGTCAGTTCCTCCAATTGTGAGCAAGCCTTTATGATGAGAATCTTTTCGCATTGATCGGAACTTAAGAATGTTAAAATCAACATTCCCCTTGCCTACCCTTATTTGTTTATAGAAAATTCCACCACGCGAATCAAATATTATCATTAAAGAAATGATGATAAAAAGTGGAGATAGAATCATCAATCCAAAACCTGAACACCAAACATCAATTAGCCTTTTCAACATCTGAAAATGTAAAATTAAATATGAATGATTTTGTTTACGGAATTAACAACAGCATCGATAACCTCCTGAATCATTTGATCGGTCATATCATAAAAAACAGGAAGAGAGATTTCGCGTGAATAGTTTTCGAACGCTATGGGATAGTCTTTAATGTCATAACCCAGCGATTTGTAAAAAGTCATCATTGGTAGGGGAATAAAATGAACATTTACCGATACATCCAATTCGAAAATCTCCTGAATAATAGCATTTCGTTGAGCTTCGCAAATTCCTTTTATTCTTAAAGGGAAAAGATGAAAACTCGAATGAATTTCAGAAGATTTATCTTCATTAGAATGAGAATTTGTGTGTTCGAAAGCAGAACTTACCACTGGCAATTCGGCCCACGAATAATCTTTTAAGGACTTTAAGTAAGTTTCAATAATATGCTTTCGCTTTAATAAAATATCATCTTCATATCTTACCAACTCCACTAGGCCAATAGCAGCAGAAAGGTCTGTCATATTATATTTATATCCCGCTTCAACGATATCATAACTCCAATTTCCTTTCTGAGTTTTCGATAATGCATCTTTATTTTGTCCGTGTAAGGTTTTAATGCAAAGGGAATTGTAAATGCTTTGATTGTCAAAAGGGAAAGGTAGATTTAGAGCAACCGCTCCTCCTTCAGACGTAGTGATATTTTTAACTGCATGGAATGAAAACACAGTGATATCGGTTAAAGAGCCTGCTTTTTTACCTTTATAAATAGCTCCAAACGAATGAGCAGAATCAGAAAGCACCAAAATTCTACCCAATAATCTTTGTTCTTCACTTGAGGGGATAAATTCGTTTTTATTCTTCAAGACCAATGCGTTGATTAGGTCATAATCGCAAGGATATCCACCAAAATCAACAGGCATTATGACTTTAGTTTTGCTGGTTATGGCTTTTTCGATATGAGAAATGGAGATATTAAAATCATCTTTGTTAACATCGACAAAAACAGGAGTTGCTCCACAATGAATAATTACATTAGCTGTGGATGAATAGGTGTAAGCAGGGAGAATAACTTCATCGCCGGCTTTAATGCCAAACCATTTTAAAATTGTTTCAAGACCAGATGTTGCACTGTTTAAACAAAGCGTGACTTTGTTCCCGCAATATTTGCTAAGTTCCTTTTCGAAAAGCTTTGTTTTAGGTCCAGTGGTAATCCAACCAGACTTTAAAACACCAACTACTTCATCAATTATTTTTTGGTCGATATGCGGGGGGGAGAAAGGAATCATTAAGTTTTTAGATTAGATATTTTGCGAATTGGATTAAAACTGAAATAAAGCAGAGAATTAAAAAAGGCATAAAAGATAACTCCTGCTTGAGTTTCAAGCATCGATTCGGCTATAAAGTTTAAAATTATAATTATTAGAAAAAGGAAGTAAATTCCATTACTAGTTTTAAAAGCATAGTACAAAGGTAGTAATAAAATGGCAAGAAAAAGCAGAAAGCCTATAAGTCCCAGGCTAACAAACACCTGGTAAAACGCACTGTGAGTATTTAATTTATGCTCAAATGCTCCTGACATTCCTTGTCTTTGATACTCTTCCATCAAAACATCTTTTGTGTCTCCTGTGCCAACACCCCAAATTAGATTTTCGGAAATTATTTGATTGGATGCTTTCCAAATCAACAAACGAACTGCAGTGCTTTCCGAATCAACTACTTTCACGTCATTAGTGGTAATTGCAGAAATCCCTCTCTTGATTCGTCCACTTACTTCAGGCACAAATTGAAATACAAGAAAAATACTGAGAAAAATTAAAATGAAGCCTGAAATCCCAAGCAAGTATTTTTTTCGATTTAAAGTATAATAGGCAAGCATTCCAAAATACATCAATAACATGCTAATTAAACCCATTTTAGAAGAAAGCAATACGATAATAAAGGAGAAAAATACGATAATTAAGAAGGTATACAATTTGAAAAAACGAATTGTTGAGAAATTTCTCTGCATTACATTCAGCAAAAGCCAGCCTATTGCAACATTTATATACATCGATAAATAACTGGGGTGGATCAGAAATGAAAAAGCCTGATAAAAGAAATTGTTTTCTCCGAATGTAACATATAAATAAAGTGCCCTTGTTAGCATCATTACTGAAGAAAGCAATCCTCCTGCAATAAATGCTATGAAAATATGCCCATTAGTTTTTTTGTCAAGAGGTCGAGTTCCGAAAATTAGCGGGAAAATCAACAACGAAAGCTTCACCTGAATGTCAAATAAACCTGAATCTAAATTTTGAGTATAAATTAATCCAACCAAGTGAATCAGATAAAAGGAAATAAAAAGAAGAGCCATCTTGTTTTTTATCAAAACAGAGAATTTGTTTTTAAAGTCTTTTTCAGCCAGCCAATTAATAATAAAAAGAAGAATGAGAATAGGAGTAAGCCTAGCAAAAGGCAAGCACAAAGCAATTGATATTGCTAAATAATAATGTGCTTTCGAATGAAAGCTTAGACGGGTTATGTTCATTTGTTTTCTTTAATGAAATTCCAAAAATCATTAGCTATTTTGTCACGGGTAAAGTTCTGCTCTACATATTTATACCCATTCTCTCCCAATTGAATTAACATTGTTTGATTATTGAATAATTCAAGAGTTTTTGATGCTAAATCATCAGGGTCTTCCGGTATAAAAGCGAGGCCACTTCTTCCATTATCAATAAACAATTCTTTCGCTTCACCTTCAACACCTAGCAAAATTGGCTTTTTCATTGCCAGATTTTCAAATATTTTTGAAGGAATTGCCCCTTTGAATAAATCCAAACGCTTTAGTGGAATTACTGCAACATCAATGGCAGCAATAATAGCAGGCATTTCCTTTTTTGTAACGGCTTCGAAGAAGAAAACATTTTCAAGATCTAATGAATCTTTTAAAAGCAATAAATTATCTTTTTCGGGGCCACTCCCTAATAAAACAAACTTAATGTTTTTTTGGTCTTTTAAGAAATCAGCAGCTTTTAAAATTACTTCAAGTCCTTGTGCATGACCAATAATTCCTGCATAAAACAAAATAAAATCATCATTATTGAAATTGTTTTCTTTTCTCCAATCTGATTTTACTTTAGCCTTATCATAAAAACTTAAATCAACCCCATTTGGTAACCAATAGACTTTTTTATTTGGGAAACGAGAAGAAATATTTCTAACTATTCCTTGAGTTTGACCACTTATTAAATCAGAATTTCGATATAAAAATTCTTCGAGTTTAGTAGCTGACTTTAAAAAGAATTTGTTGCTTACCAAACCTAACTTTTCTGCACTCTCTGGCCATAAATCGGAGACATTAAAAATCAATTTAGCACCTTTAATCTTTTTTAATAGGTAAGCAGTAATCCCTAAAAACAAAGGAGGACTTTCACATAAAATAAAATCAAATTTGCCAAGTTTAAATAATCCAAGCCAAAATGATGATTTCACAAAGGAGAAATAATTTAAAAGGCGTTTGAAAATTCCTTTGCTTTTACTCACATAAATCCAAGCACGATGAACTTTCAGCCCATTCATTTCTTCGTAATGATAAAATTTTCCTTTATATTCTTCATGCACTTCCATTTGAGGATAATTAGGCATGGCAGTGAAAATAGTCACTTTGGTTTCATTCTCTTGTAAACGCACAGCTAACTCAAACAATCTGTTTTGAGGAGCTCCAACTTCGGGAGGGAAATACTGAGTTAGAATTAATATTTTCAAGCTAGGAAAACTTTAAAACAATAAAAGAATACAATTACATATAAAACACACATTTTTATTTATTACGAGATAATAAAACATATTTATTTTCAATCATTTTCATATTGCTTGCCCAAATTCCTTTTTCTGAAATGTTTATTTGATTTAAAGCAAAAGCTTTGTTTTGAAGCTGAGTGTAATTATTAAAAGCAGATAGCAATTTTGAAGCTAAATCTTCCACATCATCAATTGAAACTAAAAATCCATTTTCATTGTTCTCAATCCACTGTTTATTAGCAGGAATGTCGGTAGCAATGCAAAAAGCCCCACAAGCAATTGCTTCGGCTAATGATAAACTATTTCCATCCGATTTAGATACGGTTACAAAGATATTCGTTTCATTCAATATCCTAACCATTTCCGATTGAGAAACTCTTCCTGTAAAAGTAGTAACATCTTGTAATCCCTCTTCTTCAATTAGTTTCTCAAGGCTTAACGTTAATGTTCCTTCACCTGTTATAATAAATTCTAAAGAAGGAATTTGATGTTTGATTTTGGAGACGGCCTTTATTAGATGAGGAATATTATAAATCGGCTCATGATTTCTGGTACTGGTGATTCTAAACTTTGAAGTTAGGTTAATTCTATTGGTGTTGTTGAAAATCTCTGAATCTATTCCAATTGGAATTACTTCAACTTTGTTCATATCAGCACCAATTTTTCGAACAGCAACTGACATGTGAGGAGCTAAAGTGTTAATCCAGTCAGCCTTTTTAAAAGCATATCTTAAAAGCAATTTATAAATGCTCGACTGTTGACCACTTATTAAAACATCGCTTCCAAGTGTTGTAATAATGTAAGGATGATAATTACATAAAGCACCTGTAATCCCATAGCTTGTTGCATAAAGGGCATGGAAAATATCAGGTGCAATTTGTTTTAAAAGCTTTTTTACCTTTCTGAATTGCAATAATACTTTCCAGTTTCCACCCCCACTTGAAATATTTCCTGCGGAAACATAATGCAAAAAAACCCCCTCAATATTTGAATTCTTATAAGAAATCAAATGAACTTCATGTCCTAATGAAACAAAGTGTTTACACCACCTTATTATGTGAATGCTTTCAGCATCAGCAAAATAACAAATTTTCATTTTAGTAATTTTAGTTTTCTATAATGAATAATTGTTCGATTTAAACCCTCCAGATTTCCATATGGATATGTAAAAGATGATTTCAGTTTATTATCAGAATAAATAATGCAATTAGAAATTGGGTTTAATTTCTTTAAGCCCAAAAACTGTGCAAATCTAACTATTATCAAAGGAATTAGAATAAGTTTCAGTTTTAACTTTAATAGTTTTGATATTGTTTTGAAGAATGATTCAAGAGTTTCTGCTTCTCCGATATTATAAACGCCTGTTTCTATTGGATTTTCTATTGTTTTACAAATGAAGGAAGTGATATCTTTCACATAAACATAATTAACGATAGCATTCTTTTTCAAGGCAAGGATTTTTCCTGATTGAATATGATTTATCATTCTCAATAAAGCATTAAAGGGATGAAATTCACCGTAAACATTTGTAGGTCTTAAAATGCAAAGATTGAATGAATTTATTTTGCCAAATGTTTCAAATAACAATTGTTCAGAAATATGTTTCGTCCTCTCATATTCGTTTTGAGGCGTACAAATAGTTGTTTCATCCACATTTAATATCGAACTATTGTAAGATTTACCAACAACACCCACGCTACTTAAATGAATAATATGTTTAATTTCACTAAGTTTAATTGCCTCAATTAAATTTTTCGTCCCTGAAATATTTGTTGAAAATAATTTATAATTGTCTCTAACTTCAGCTGCCAAATTTATAAGTACATCCTGATTTTTCATTGCAACCTTTAAAGACTCAACGTCTAGTAAATCCGCTTCGAAAATATTACAGTGATGAGGTAAGTATCGAATAGGCTTCGATTTATCCCTAGTTATAATTGAGATTATGTATTTATCAGCATCCAAATCCTCAAGAAGATGTTGACCGATAAATCCTGTGGCTCCTGTAATAAGAATTTTTAGTTTTTGATTCATAATTATTTCATCCCTAAAGGTGGGTTAAATACCCTTGCTAAAGTATATAAATATGCTTTAGCTTTTCTAAAATACATACTTTTAAATGGAGAAAGTAATCCGAAAATTATTAATTTTATCAAGACATGATAAAAGCTAATCAAAACGATAATCATCCACTCTAATCGACTATGATGTTTCTTAAAGAATTTTATTTTATTGAAAATTTGATTAGAAATAGAAATGTTGTAATTCTTTTTAGCGCTTTGTCCCAAATGATGTTTCACTTTCGCTAATGGATAATAGAGTAATTTGAGACTCGCTTTATTTGCCCTGTAGCAGAAGTCGGTATCTTCAATCCAAAACATATTTTCATCGAGCATCCCAATTTTTTCAAATACCGTTTTGTTAAATAAAATTGCAGCCCCAGAGAAACAATCAGCTTCGAATGGAAGGTTTAGATTTTTATCAGAATAATTTTTTCGTTTTAGAAAAAAGTTCAAATAATGTGTTTCGCAGAAAATATACCATAACTTTGGAAAGCGCCAAACACTTAACTGTCTGCTTCCATCAGTGTTTAAAAGCATAGGTGCAATGATATCAACACTAGGATTTTCCTGAAGATAATAGAAGATTTTAGATAAAGAGTTATCAATAAATTCAGTATCCGGATTCAACATCATTATATATTCTCCTTTTACTATTTCAAAACCTTGATTATTAGCTTTTGGAAATCCTTCATTAATCTTGTTTTCAATTAGAATTATTTGAGGGAATTCCTTTCTTACTGCGTCAGAGCTATTGTCAGAAGAATTGTTATCAATAACTATTATTTCAATAGTTATATGAAGATCTAAATACTTATAAATAGAATTGATACAAGCTAAAAGTAATGCTTTTACATTGTAGCTAACAATAACAATCGATATTTGTGGCAAATTATTCAAAGGCATTTTATGAATCTGATAATTTTAATAAACGCATATAAGGGGAGTAATATTATTGAGGCAATAAATAATGAAATGGAAATAGTAGAAAAAAAGAATTTCGCAAAGAAGGTGTCCCAAAATAGTTCAATATATTTTAAGAAGATAATTACCCCCTGTTTTATGCTTAAATTATCATGGAATAATGTGTGTTTTAAAAAAATAAAATGACCGTTATTCATCAATTTTGTTTGAGTACTCAAACTTCCCTGATGAGAACGAACTAATGGAAATGAATTTTCTATTTCATTATAATAGAAATAGCAATCAGCTAAAGCACAGCGCATCCAAAAATCCCAGTCTTCAAGTGCTTCCATGCTTTCATCAAAATATCCTACTTTATCAATAATGCTTCTTTTAAGCAAAGGTGAATTTATCACCAGGAAATTTATTTTGCTTAATTGAGAAATGACTTTGCTCCCCTTTGCAGACAGTTTTGGCATCCAATCATCAGATTTGTTGCCTTTTAAAGAACTCCTCAGTTTATGTTTGTCATTATCATCAAAAAATCTGGGAGAGTTGTATACAATGTCTGCTGAACTGGATCTTTCAAAAACTTCTACTTGAGATTTTATCTTATTACTTTGCAATAAATCATCTCCATCAAGGAATTGAATTAAATCACCTGAAGAAGCTTTAATGCCAACATTGCGTGCATTTGATACCCCTTTGTTTTCAATGTATATATATTTAAAGCGTTTATCAATCAACATGAATTCTTTGACGATCTCTTGAGTGTTATCGGTAGATTCATCATCAATAATAATACACTCCCAATCTTGATAGGTCTGTTCCTTTACTGATTGCAAGGTTTCAGTAAGATAATGTGCGTAATTATAAGTTGGGATGATAACTGATACCATGATTAATTCCTTAATTTGCTATAAAGGCGAAAAAAGAATAATAATACAGGATTAAAATAATTATCCTGCACTTTCTTTCGCTCAACTTCCAACTCATTCCTCTTTGCCATTTCTGAACTAATACCAGAGGTGTCAAATAAAGCTATTTCAAAAGGGATATGAAAAGTGGATACTCTTTTTGAAATTATCACTCTGACAAAAAATTCGTAGTCCGCTACAATTTTGTAACTCTCATTATAGTTTCCATATTTGGAAAATAATTCCTTTTTAATAAAAGAAGCTGGATGCCACACAGTATCAGTCAACATTCGTTTTATCGATATCCGATCAGGCATTTTAAAATACTTTCTATTCCCTGACTTATCCACCGTAATCATATCCCCATAAATAATATCAGCGGATAATTCTTGAGTAAAAACTCGAGATAAGACGTCCTCGTTAATCAGGCAATCTCCTGAGTTTAAAAATAAACAATATTCACCCTTTGCATTAGCTAAGCCTTTGTTTTGAGCGTTATAAATGCCCGTATCTTTTTCGGAAACCCAAAAACTAATTTTATCGGAATACTTTAATATTATATCTTTACTTTCATCTATAGAGTCACCATCAATAACAATGAATTCATAATTTGTGAAGGTTTGAAAAACAACGCTCTTAATTGTTGCTTCAAGCCCTTTTGCATTATTGTAATTTATTGTAACGATAGATAGTTTAGTCATTTTTTGATATAGTTTTCGTTACACTTCAAGCAATGTTTTATAAACATTATAGGTGTTTTCAGCACAAATTTTCCATGTGAATTTTCTTATATGCTGTATGCCTTTTCTAACTAAATGATCTCTTAATTCAGGATTGGTAATTAAGACATGAATTGAGTCGATTATTTCTTTTTCATTTAAAGGGTTTATCAATAAAGCCGCATCACCAACAACTTCAGGTAATGAACTGGTATTAGAACATATTACAGGGCAATGCATTGCCATTGCTTCTAAAACAGGCATCCCAAAGCCTTCATATGTGGAGGGAAATACAAAACAAAAAGCAGATTTATAAAGAGAATTCAATAAACTATCATCTCCTGATAATTGAAATACTGAATCTTCTAAGTCATGGGACTTAATACTATCTATTTCTTCTTTTTTAAAGTCGCCTCCCCCAAAACAATATAAATGAAATGCTTCATTTATACTTTTATCATTAATAAATGCACTTAATAAAACAGAAAAGTTTTTATAATTCCCCCTATTCCCAACATATAAAATAAATGGTTTTCTTGATTCAAAAATAGGCACATCGTTTATGTCTAAGGTAGAAACTCCATGGTAAATAACATGTATTTTATCTTTATAGGCCGGATAAAATTTTACTAAATCATTTTTCGTGCTTTCAGAAACAACAATTATGGCATTTGCATTTTTTATTGCTTCTTTTTTTTGTTGAATTAGTGTTTTGAATTCATCCTTATCGCTTAAAAATAACTCTGGAATCATGTCATGAATAGTTGTAACTCTATGCTTTTGATTCTTCCTTAAACAATGAGAATAATATGTTTCATGATAAACAATGTTTGATTTTAAGGTAAGAGAGAAAAAACGTATTAAACTATTTATTCTTCCAAGTAATCGAAAAATTCTTACAGAAAGCTTGGGGTTAAATTTATAAAGGCTTTTAAGGAATTTGCCAATTTCCTTATCTTGTACATAATTGTTTTGGTGGATTAATACATTCAAGGATGGTTGGCAATGTTCTATTTTCCTCAGTTCTTTTGATAACTCAATAAAATATCTTGAAATTCCACCAAACTTTTGCAAATAAAAGATTTGATAATCAAAATAAACTTTCATTTTCTAATCCTTTTGCTTTAAATTTCCTAAAATACTATTGTAATCAAGCTGCAATAAAGATGTTCTTGTTCTTTTTTCTGGAAAGATTAATTCGAAAATGCTTTTATGCGATTTGAAAACCCTTTTTATTTGCTTATTTCCAATTTTATGCTTTGAAAACATATGCAAGTTGTTGCCATTTGTATAAAAATGACTATTGAATTTTCGAGCAATAAAATTTAAGGAATCAATTGAGTAAAATGCAATGTGCTGACCAGTTTCAGGGGCTACATACCACCAATTTTCAAACCCAGTTGAAGGGTTAGGGATCAGAACGGTAGAAAAAATAATATTTTCCGACAACTCAAACATTTTTTCTATTTCCATTAAAGGATTTGCTAAATGCTCAAAAACTTCAAATGCTGTTAAGATGTCAAATTTCCTAACCTGACTATCAGAATAATCAAAATGCTTGGCAAACAGATTTTCACAATATAAGTCTTGTCGAAAAAAATTATAACCTAAATCTCTCAACATTCTAACAAGCATTCCATATCCGCCTCCATAGTCAAGCATTATTTTAGCTTGGGGAAAAACAGTATCAATAATTAAAGGTATTTCTTTTTGAAGATATAAATTTCGGCTAATCAAACCTATGTCGAGGCTGGTGATGATGTTTTGATAAGCTTCTTCTAACCAAAAAGGCTCATCCGTTTGAATAAATTTGCAATTTGAACATTGATGGTAATTGACACTATGCTTTTGTAGTATCTTTTGAGTGGAAATAATCTCGGTTTCTGAATTACAAATTTTACAATTCATTTTAATCTATTTCGAATTAATATCCCATTTGCAATCAATAAAAACACATCCGTAATCAAGATTGTTGTAGTTTGCAAACTTAGACCCATTGTCAAAGATAGTTACAGGGCAAATTCCTCTATGTTCATCTATCATTTGAACATTTGGAATATGAAGCCCACAAGTAAATTTATAATTGTTTGGAGTAAGTATGTTTGGAGGGATAATCAATTTAATATTGTTTGATTGGCCGATTTTTAAAACATTTGTCAAGGGCAGTTCGGTAGTAAATATGCGTTTATCAGATTTGTCATAAGCATGAACGCCTAAAAGTACATCAGGCAGATTCTGATTTGAATTTATTTGAAAGTCAATACATATTGAAGCATCATGAGCGAAATTATCACAGCGATCATCGTTTATGTCGACGGTCTTTATTGATTTGAAATAGATTTCTTTATCATTAGCATCATTAAATACTAGTGATGTACTCATATCATCGTTATTCCCCTGATAATATTGCTGTATTATTTTTGAAGACGAATCTCTATTAATAATTCTCCCCTTATCTAATAGCATAGCCTGATCACATAAAGTGCTTATTTGTCCCATATTGTGACTCACAAATAAAACCGTTCGGCCTTCATTTATGCTGACATCTTCCATTTTTCCTAAACACTTTTTTTGAAATTTAGCATCACCAACAGCAAGGACTTCATCAACAATAAGAATCTCAGGTTCGAGATGAGCCGCAACAGCAAATGCAAGACGAACATACATGCCTGATGAATATCGTTTCACGGGAGTATCTAAAAACTTTTCAACTTCAGCAAATGCTACTATTTCATCAAACTTACGTTTGATTTCGAACTTGCTCATCCCTAAAATTGAGCCATTGAGGAATACGTTTTCTCGTCCTGTGAGTTCAGGATGAAAGCCTGTTCCCACTTCAAGCAAACTTGCAACCCTTCCATCGATAGTTATTCTGCCTGTTGTTGGACTTACGATTCTACTTAATACTTTAAGTAATGTCGATTTCCCTGCTCCATTTCTCCCGATAATGCCTACTCTTTCTCCTTGTTTAATATCAAATGATACATCTTGCAATGCCCAGAATTCTTCCGATTTTGGGTTTTGCTTTTTGTTTTTCGAACTAACAAAAGATTTCACTTTGTCAGTTATAACATCGCGCAAAGCAACATAACCTTCAGCATTCTTATGCTTTAGGAAGTATCTTTTACTTAAGTTTTCTACTTTTATTATAGTATCGCTCATCTTAAATAATATCGGCAAATGTTTTTTCCATTTTGCGAAAATACCATATCCCAATAAACAGGAATAATATGCTAATGGCAATTGAGACTATGAATCCGGGGATAAAAATCGTAGTTTCTCCACCCAGAATACACCATCTGAAACCATCAATTACTCCAACCATAGGGTTTAGGGAATAGATATATTTTACATACTCGGGTATCTTTTCGCTTTTAAAAATATCGTTGCTGCTAAATGCAACAGGTGAAACATATAGGCCAAATTGTACTACAAAAGGAATAATATATCTGAAATCTCTGTATTTTACATTCAAGGCAGAGATGTATAAGCCAGTTCCCATGGATGTGATTATTGCCAATAGGAGGAATAATGGTAAAAAAAGCATTTTATAATCAGGAATATATTGGTAATACACCATAAAACCAATCAATATTACAAAGGAGATTAGGAAATCAATCAGGCAGACTATGACGGTGCTGGCAGGAACAATTAGACGAGGGAAATAGACTTTAGTTAGAAGGTTTGAGTTTACAATCAGCGAATTGCTTGTTTCGCTAAATGAAGATGAGAAAAACTGCCAAGGCAAGGTTGCTGCACAAACCAGCAAAATGCGGGGAACCCCATCTGGAACTTTTGAACCAAACAGCCATCCAATAAAATACATTACAAAAATGGTCAATAAGGGGCGAATAACACTCCATAATACACCAATTGCGGTTTGTTTATAACGAACAAGGATATCGCGCCATGCAAGAAAATAGAAGAGACCTTTATATTTCCAAAGATCTTTCCAGTAATTGCTGTTTTCGGTGCCGGATTCGATGACTATTCGATACTTGCTCATCAAACTGATTGGGAATTAATCAACATATACACTTATATTTAATAGTGCAAAGGTATTAGATATTTTGTATCCACTCAGCACTTATAGCTTGAAAAATTGATTTATCATTGTAAATTAAGACTTTTTATTCATTGATTTTCCTCTGAATAAGATGGTTTATGCAAATTTGTGAGCCCATTTACACTTAAAACCGTTTTAGAAATCATTCATTTCTCAAAAAATTAGTAAGTTTGTAAATCTTTTATCTTGCCATCAAATTGATGGGAAAGTATTAGATGTAACTAATAGTTTTACAATATGAAATCATTAAAAATTAAATGGTGGTATGCCTTGGCTGCAATACTAACTGGGTTTCTGATATGGTATTTTGCAAATATTGTAGCTTATATTCTGATTAGCTTTGTGTTTTCGCTTATGGGGCAACCTCTTGTGCGTTTATTGGATAGAATCAGAATTAAGCAATTCCATTTTCCGCATGTAATTAGCTCTTTTATTACTTTATTAGTGATTTGGATTTTTCTGATTTGCCTCTTTTACATTTTTGTGCCTCTTATTACCTTCGAGGCAAGGGCAATTTCCCAAATTGACTGGAATACTTTTCTGAATTCGTTTCATGAACCTTTAAATAATTTGCAAAGTAAGCTTATTGACGGCGGAATTCTGAGTGAGGGAGAGTCGATTGAAACCCTGATTTCAGCAAAAGCATCCTCAATTTTTAATCTTTCGCAATTTTCTAATGCTTTTTCTTTTATTTTTGGTTTCGCAGGAAGTTTATTGATGGCTTTTTTCGCAGTTTCTTTCATCACCTTTTTCTTTTTGAAGGATGAAAAACTCTTTCGAAATTCTATCATGATTATTACCCCTTTAAGTTATCAAACTGAAATGAGTCACATCCTAAGCGCTTGTCGTAAAATGTTAAGCCGCTATTTCCTGGGTTTATGTTTAGATATATTTTTGGTCATCTCGCTAATTAGTCTTGGCATGATGTTCATTGGGGTGAAAAACTTTCTTATTGTTGGGTTCATTGCAGGGATTATGAATATAATTCCTTACATCGGCCCAATCATTGGTGCTTTACTTGGGGTTTCTCTTGGTTTGACAGAATGCATTAATTGTGATTTTAATACGGTTATTTTGCCTTTAATCCTGAAAATGCTTCTTGTTTTTGCCAGTGTAAACATGTTAGATGCAATTATTTTGCAGCCGACCATATATTCCAATAGTGTTAAAGCCCATCCGCTAGAGATTTTCCTCGTAATTATGATAGCCGGAAGTTTAGCAGGAGTGATGGGTATGGTGCTGGCAATTCCTTCCTATACACTTTTGCGAATTGTTGCAAAAGAGTTTTTTAGTGGCTTCAGGGTGATTAAAAAGTTGACCGAAAATTTATGATAATTGGCACAGATTCACAGATGTGTTTTTAACTGAATTAGTTAATCAGTGAATCTGTGGCAGTTTTTTATTATTAATCCTTTGAAATGATTTTCCCTTTAATTAGAACCCTCACCCTGCGAAAAATTCTCAACTACTTCCTGGTAGTTTCATCCTATTATCTAAGCATTTTATTGAAAAGGCCCATTATTTGGGGCATGCCCTATGCTATTTCTATCGAATCTACCGCAATTTGTCAATTGGCTTGTCCCGAATGCCAAACAGGGCTTGGTTTGCTTGAGCGAAATCAAAAACTTATCAGCGATGCCTCTTTCTATTCGACTATTGATCAACTTTCGCCTTTTCTTTTTCATGTTCAATTGAATTTTCAGGGGGAAGCCTTCAATCATCCCAAAATCATCGAGTTTATTGAATATCTTCATCAGAAAAAAATATTGACTGGAATTTCTTCGCATGCCCAAAACATTGATGAATCCTTAGCTAGACCGATAGTCGATTCAGGTTTGACCAACTTAATCGTCTCTATTGATGGGACAGACGAGGAAAGTTATAGCAAATATCGTGAAAACGGTTTCTTAAGTAAATCTTTAAAGGCTGTTGGAATTATAAATGCATTGAAAAAGACTAAAAATAGAAAAACTCCACTTTTAATCATGCAGTTTATTGTTTTTCGACATAACGAACATCAAATCCCTCAGTTGTCAGCCTTTTCTAAACAGCATGGCTTTGACAAACTGCATATAAAAACGGCCCAACTCAACAATTTTGAAAGGGGACATAATAGCTTGCCTCTAAATGAAAACTATTGTCGCTATAAAGCCGATTCAAATGGGAAATATTCCATCAAATCCACTTTGGCCAATCATTGTTTTCGTTCGTGGAGCCGCTGCATTATCACAACAGATGGGGTAGCGATTCCTTGTTGTTTCGATAAAAATGCCAATTATCCGTATGGGAACCTCGGCAGCCAATCCTTTTCTTCCCTATGGAAAGGGGAGGAGTCAATAAATTTCAGAAAAAAGATATTACACAATCGAAAATCAATAGATATCTGCTGCAATTGCACTGAGGGATTGAGGATTTAAGAATTATGATTTGGGGTTAATATAGGTCGTTAGTTTTTGCACTCGCGTCAGACTTTAATATAGCAGAAGTCGACTTTGGCCGTCGGCAAAAAGCAATAAACCAAATGCGTGAAATTTGTTTTTGAGGACTGCCGCCTGTTGACTGCCGGCTTTTTTCATTGTGATATTATAAAATTGAAAAAGCATTATTTATAATCTACAATGCTGATTTCAGGTTCATTTCTTATCAAAAACCCTTTTAGCAAACCTAAATGTGATTTAAGTATACATAAATATTATTTTAGTATACTTAGACACTATTTTAGTATGCATAAATATAATTTTAGTATACATAAATATAATTTTAGTATACATAAATCACTTTTAGGTTTGCCCGAAATATTTTTAAGTCATATAAAGCTAAATAACAATGAATTAGAATAGTCTTGCTGATAGTTGGGGGTAAAATTGCTTTATTTCTTAATAAACATTGGATATGAGGAAAATGGTTTATCTTTGTGGGGTGATAACCGTAATACAATTGCAAAGAAACCTACTGCTATCCTACCCAAATTGGGAGGCTTGTCGTAAGTTTTGGGTAAAAGTATGCTGACAATAAACAAGTTATGCACCATAAAAAAAAAAGACAAAAACTGTAAGATTCATAAAAAACAGCATTTATTAATTAAACAAAAATTTGAAAGCCATGAAGACAAAAATCTTAATCATTTCGGTACTTCTGTTGACAAGTACTTACTTGTTCGGACAGACAAAGCAACCTGACAGTTTAAATCGTTACGACTCAAAAGGAGTTAAATATGGTTGGCATATTGACTACCTTGACAAGTCATGGACTGTCGTGACAAAAGAAAAAAGCTATTATTATGTTTATACCTTTTATTATAAAGGTAAAAGTTATGACGACCTTAAGTATTATACCAAAAATGGTACATTAAAACAAGCCTCTACTATGCCGACAACTAAACTTGGAGAACCAACAGCATTAAATGGACAGTTCACTTGGCTTGACAAAGACGGCAAAACTCAATCTGAAATGCAATTTAAAGATGGATTCCGTATTGGGACTTCAAAGATTTACAAAGAAGGGAAAATAAATATGGAATCAAATTTTGACAAAAAATATAATAATCAAGACTTCAGTTATTATCTCACAATGTATAAAAAGGACGGCAGCATTTCAAACAAAGGGTATTTTAAATATGGTACTTATAAAGGCAAAAATGGATATAATATTTTCTTAGAATAAAATTTACGGTGCATAACAAAGGCTTGCTATCAGCGGGGCAGCGGGGTTTTAGGACAGTGCAGTTCTTTTATCAAACTGCATTGTATTCGGACAGGAAACGGCTTCGATTCGCCCCGCCGAATAGCAAGCCTCGACCGTTACCGCCAATTGCAGAAAAAAGATACGGTTGCAATTAAACAGGAAAAAAAACACTACTAAGATTCCGTGATGAAAGAAAAAGAAGAAATAATAAAAGAAATCAGGACAATGTTTGCGACACTTACACCGGACTTGACATCGGCGCGACTTGCTTCTATTTCTTATAGCATTCTGGACTTAGTAATTCAATTGAATAATATTGAACTTGGACAGTATAGACAAGAAATATTAGCCCTTTCCCTGACACTTGACAAGGAATTAGCGTATGCACATGAAATCGGAAAGGACATATACATCAAGTTTGTCCCTTTCGTGACAGAAGAACAATTAATAAAGGCAAAGAATGTTGCTATAAATAAAATGCGTCTTGACTTGACAGGGCTTCTTTAATCAGACAAGGCGAGAATAGAAGAAATAAAACAAAAAAGAATTTTCGTTTCAAAAGAATATAATAATAATAAGGCGTAAATATCACGGACATTTACGGAAAGACACGGACAGTTATCGGACATTAATCGGACAGTGCAGACAGTAACGGAATAATGCGGATATTTACGGACAATAGAGAGAAAATAAAAAGCAACATGGCGGTAACAAAGGCTTGCTGCAATGCGCATCTGGCTTCGTAGACAGGAAAGTAGTGGACAGAAACAGCACTGCTTTTAAGACAATGCAGGGAAGCGCACTGCAGCAAGCCTCGACCGTTATAGCCAATGCTAAAAGACATCCAACCATTATGACAGAAAAAGAAAGAAAAGCTGCACAAAAATTTGTTGACCTAATGCTGAAGGTGACGTTCAGAATTTGTAATTGGGACAAAGACGGAAAGT
>CAIXTV010000199.1 GCA_903922465.1 uncultured bacterium | reverse complement strand
GGATATGACTTTAATCTCATCGGGAACAACAGCAAACTCAAAGGAAGGAGCTCAAGATTCAAAGGATATGATTTCAGCCTCATCGGGAACAACAACAAACTCAAATGTAGGACCTAAAGGTTCAAAGGAAATGATTTCCGGTTCAAGGAAAATGATTTTCGGCTCAAGGAAAATGATTACCGCCTCGTCGAGAATAACAAAAAATTCAAGGGAAATTATTTCCGGTTCATGGGAAATTATTCCAGTCTAATGGGAAATTATGTCCGCCTCAAGGGAAATTATTTCCGCCTCAAAGGAAATAATTAGCGGCTCAGGGAAAATGATTTCCGATTCAAAGAAAATGATTTCCGTCTCAAAGGAAATGATTTCCGGTTCAAGGAAAATGATTTCCGGTTCAAGGAAAATGATTTCCGTCTCAATTAAAAGAGTTGATTTTACAAAAATGGGGATGAGATTTGTCAAATTTCGAATTTGACAAATCTTTGAACCAAAACAAAACACATAGAGATTTGCCTACATGGCGTAAGGATAGTCTTACATAAATTTAAGCATTTCCCTACAGCCCACCTTAATATTAATAAATAGATTTGCCGAATTAAAAATTTTGATGATAAAACCAGTAATTATAAACCATTATAAAACGTGAGGGTTTAGAAAAAGATTCCATCTTTCCAAAAGATGGAATCTTTAAAATAAAGTTTGGAATTAAATAAAGTGTACATTTGTAAATCAAAAACAAATAATCATGTAGAATAAAAACAAATAAAATATAGCGTAGCTAAAAGTATTTCTCTTGCTTTAAAATCGGCAAAATTTGTATATGTATTAGAGAAATAGCTTAGGTGAACGCACTCTGAAAAGGGTGTGTTCCTTTTGCTTATTTCAATTAATACAGGGTGTTTGCCGATACCTTAAGTAAGTTGAATATCAAAGCATAGGTTCACGCCCTTTTTTTATTTTGTGGAATTAAAAAACAAAAAACAATGGATATTCAAGAACAAACCAATCAACATAAAACGAAAAAACAGAACGCCGATAACGCAGTTACAAGCAACACGGATTTACACGCCTGCCTGATGGTAATTAGGGATAAAAAATATCAGCGATCATCCGCGTTTGCAAATCCGCTTTATCCGCGCTCTAAAATCAAATTAAAAACAGGAAAAACAATTCTACTTCTAATGATTGCCTTATGGAAATGATAATTGAAAATTCTTTTCAATGTAACCATTTTGCACTCAGTGATGTGAATTTATTAAAATAGCTTAAAACTTTTTTTCATGAACCCTCCATATTTATTTTATAGAAATTCTTCATATCAGTTTTACACAGAAGTTGAAATAATATTATGCTATTATGTGGCACGTTTTGATAACCAGATTTCAATTCAAGATATTATTACTATTTCAATGAGGCCGAATGCTTCAATTACATTCAAAATTAGAAATATAATATCAATGCTAATTAGAAACAACTTTGGCTATAACATAAGTTTTACAGCTATTAACGGAATGCATCAAGGAGATCCTCAACGACAAACAAATTGGGATACTATTCAGGATTATTTAGATTTTCCTCAAAATGTGTTATTAGAACATTGTCATCAAATAATAAACAATCCAACATATATATAATGACCTAATACATTTTAATATGAAAACAAAAATCAATTTCTTAATAGTTTTAGCAATATTGGGAATTAATAATTATCTTGTTGGGCAAGGATGGATGATTAATAATACAAATTGGACTCAAAATAATAGCACTTACAGAAGTAGTGCAGTTACAAACTATGAGGCAACTATGATATTAGATGGTGTTGCTCCTTGTTATAGTTCAGGATGCAGATGGTGTAGTACTGGACCTACCGGATGGGTAATATTTAATTTTGGCAGTTCAAAAAGTTTGACTCAATTTAGGATTTTTAATGATTATCAACCAAATCAACAACCAAAAAACTGTATATTTCAGTATTCTAATTCTATTTCTGGTCCGTGGACAACTGTATCAGCTTATCAATGCCTTTTAAGCACAGTTTTCCCAGATACTTGCATTGGAGGATGTATGCATTGGGAATATTTCCCCTCCTTTAATGCTGTTACTGCACAATTTTGGAGATTACAGATAAACTCATCATGGGGCTCAAGATTTCAAATCTCTGAAGTTGGGTTTTTAGAAAATTGTTCATTGCTTCAATCTCCAATAATTGGAAATATAACTCAACCAACCTGCGCTGTGGCAACTGGAAGTATTATTTTAAATGGGCTACCTACGGCTGGTAATTGGACTATAACCCAAACTCCAGGGGGAAATATTTATTCTGGTTCTGGAGCAAGTGCAACGATTTCAGGTCTTAGTCCAGGGTCTTATACTTTTAAAGTAACTAATGCTGCGGGTTGTATTTCTGGCCCTTCTGCAAGTGTTGTAATTTATCCTTCTGCAACATTTTTACCCCCTCCTAATGCTATTAATAGTGGGCCTCTATGTGAAGACGGTTTGCTATCTCTTTCAGCTAATAATTTGGCACCAAGTGGGAAATCGGCAAATTTTCTTACAGGCTTAAATTCAACTACGATAGATAGCTATTTGCCAACGGTCACCAATAATTTTACAATTGAATTATGGGCTTACCCCACAGCATCAAGAAATTCAACTCCAGAACAAAATACATATATAATTGGTCAATCTGGACAACGATATGCAATTTGGCCACATCATACTGGAAGCACAACAGATGCAGGAGCTGGCATCTCAATTGGTACTAATGGTGTAAGTGTATATGAACATTGTTCTAATTATTTGCCATCAATATTAGTTTATGATACACCAATAATAGGGTGGACACACATTGCAGTTGTATACAATAATAAAACTCCATCATTATATATTAATGGTGTTTTAGTTAGAACAGGCTTAACAAGTTTAAAAACAAATATATATCCTTCGTTAGGAACTGGGGGTAATTATGGATTTTATGAAGGTCAATTTGATAATATTAGGGTATGGGATTATGCCCGTTCTCAAATAGAGATTTCTAATGACATGTATTTCCAAACACCTTCAAATACAAATGGTTTGGCAGCCCTTTACACTTACAATAATTCAAATTCAAATGCTGATGGCTTTGGTCCTAATCTTACCCCATATGGTGTAGTTTGGTCTGATGTAAATTTAATTAATTATTCATGGACTGGTCCTAATGGATTTAATTCAAATATCCAAAATCCTATAGTTAATACAAATGCTTCAACTCTAATGTCAGGAACCTATAATGTAGTGGCTTCCATTAACAGTTGCACAAGTAATATTGCCTCAACTACTGTAAATGTAAATGCTTTACCAATTGCTCCAACAATAAACGTAATAAATCAACCATCATGCCTCACTTTAACAGGCAGCTTAATATTAAATGATTTACCATCAAATGGGAACTGGATAATTTCACAAACTTCAAGTGGCAACATATATACAGGAATGGGTCAAGATACAACAATTTCAGGTCTAAGTCCTGGCACATATGCTTATACTGTTACTAATGCTGATGGATGCATTTCAAATGCATCAGCCTCTGTTATAATCAATCCCTCCATTATTGCCAACATCCTACAAAACGACACCACTATTTGTGAAGGAAATCAAATTACACTATCTGTTGCAAGTAGTGGCAGCGCATCACAAGGAGTTTGCAATAAAACAGACCTGCCTCTTAACCTTCAAAACGGATTGGTTGCTTATTATCCTTTTTGTGGAAATGCAAATGATATAAGTGGTAATGCAAATAATGGGACAGTAAATGGGGCTACATTGACAAGTGATAGGTTTGGTGTTGCTAATAAAGCTTATAGTTTTAATGGGACTAATGCATACATTAAAATGACAGGTCTTCCACTTAGTTATTCCTCATATACTATTTCTGCATGGGTTAAAGCTGCAGGAGACTTAAACGGAGGAGTTGTTAACCAGTCAGGTTCTCAAACTTCTTACAATACATACATTCACTGTATTGGTATTCAAGTAGATAATACACTGCTTGGCAAACATCGTATCAATTCACCAGGTAGTTCTGGTATTAATTATATCTATTCAAGTAGTGCTCCTGGGACGAGTTGGCATTTTTGTGTAATTACATGGAATGGAAGTGTTTTTAATTTTTATCAAGATGGTATTTTAATAAATAGTCTAAATCTTGTTAGTGTAACTCCAATGATAAATGAGTTAATTGTAGGAACATTAAGAATAACTTCATCTACCTTTAATTATTTTTTTGAAGGAAGTATTGATGATATTGGTGTTTGGAATCGAGCTTTATCCCAATCAGAAATACAGCAACTAAATACAGTAATAACTCCTATGACTTACCTTTGGAGCAATGGAGCCACCACCCAAAGCATCAATGTTACCCCCAGCCAAAGCACAACTTATTATTGCACGGTGAGTGATGGGGTTGGGAGTTGTGTGGATAGTGTGAGGGTTACGGTTGGTTCCTCATTGCCTCCCACTGGTGATTCTTTGCAGACATTCTTCAATATTGCTACGGTTTCAGATTTAGTTGTTAATGGCACAGGCATTAAATGGTATGATGCGCCTGTTGGGGGTAATTTACTTTCGTCAGCAGATACTTTGGTGCATGGGCATATGTATTTTGCCAGTCAAAGCCTTGGGAGTTGCGAGAGCCAAAACAGGCTAGGTGTAAGTGTTAGTCTCATCTTAATTAAAATTGTAAATCTTCATTTCTATCTCGAGGGCTTATATAATAAAACCACCCATCAGATGAATCAGGCTATGGATGGTAACACTGCCTTACCCCATTGGGGATATGACGTTGCCGATAAAATCAGCGTAGAGCTTATCCCTGATATCCCACCTTATAATATCCCTGTAGTTAGCCTTAGCGGCGTAGATTTGTTGACAAATGGGCTGGCTACTTTTCAAATTGCTCTAAGTAGTAATGCTAACTATTATATTAAGGTGCGCAATCGCAATCATATAGAAACCTGGTCGGCACTGCCTGTTTCCTTTGTTCCTTCAACCGTAGAATATGATTTTAGAAGCAGCATGGGGCAAGCCTATGGCAGCGATGCACAAGTGCTGGTCGAGCCTAATGTATATGCCTTTTATTTGGGCGATTTAGATCAGAACACTTGGGTGGATGCATACGACTTTAATATATTTGAGCCGGATATTACACAAGGTTCAACAGGGTTTTTCGATACTGATCTTGATGGTAGCGGTTGGGTAGACTCAATGGATTTTAATTTGTTTGAACCAAGAATACTTATGGGAACAACAGCACAGTATCCTTATTAAGGGAAACAGTTATACGTTGGGTTTGTGGGTTTAGATTTGTCAAATTTCGAATTTGACAAATCAGATAACAGGCAGATTTTTATATCTAATCAGCGTCATCAGCGATCTATTTTGCCTCCTTTTCAAACAGGTTTACACTTTGGTCTTGAGATTGCTTCGTGCTTCCCTGCCTGTTGGGCAGGGAAGTTCCTCGCAATGACGTTTCAAAATAAGAGTTTCTCCTAGCAATGCCATTTCAATTAAGCGATTTCCCCCTTTGGGTCTTGGAATTTGAAATTTGGGTCTTGGGTCTTTTTCTTCCTAAAGGCCTAAATGACTAAACAGCTAAATGCCTAAATGACTAAACCCCTAAACCCCTAACCCCCCCCTTGGATCTTGGCATTTGCAATTTCACTCTTACTGAAATCCCCATTGACGGCATATTTTAATGCGGTCGTTCATGTTGGGTTTTCCCAAATCTCTTGCCTTTATCCAATCGGGGCAGGCTGCTTTAACGTCGCCCATTGCCTCATAGCTTATTCCTTTATTAAAGAAAGCTTGTGCATTGTTGGGATTCAAGTCGGTGGCTTTCTTGAAATCGGCTATGGCCTTTGGAAATTCGCGCATATTATACCAACAACTGCCTCTTTCGAAATAGGCTTCATCGTTTTCGGGAGTCAATTCAATTATCTTATTAAAACAATCAATGGCTTCCTTAAACTGGGAATGGCGCAAGTAGTCGCTACCAGCTTTAAGTTGTGCTTTTGCTTTCTCTTCATTCGATTGACAAGCAAATAGGGTTATGAAGGAGATTAAAAATATGATCAGGATGGGTTTGCGATTCATAGTATTTGTGTTTTTTGTAATGTTTTCTTCGATTAAAGACTAAAGATTGCTCCCCTTTGAATTTGGATCTTGAAATTTGAGACTTGGGTCTTATTCACCCTCTTTCTTATTGTTTTTATAAGGTTCTATTCGGGTATTTGTAATTCTTTTCGGTCTTTTTTCTTTTTCTTAATGCGGGGAGGAGAGTCATCGTTAAGCACATATATCACTCTGAAACTAATGACGCTATTGTATTGCTTTCGGCTCCAAGTGTGTTGAGTATTGTCAAACTCACGGGTTCTTATGGGGACAAGGCTATAAGCATAGCGAGCATCGAATTTAAAGCCTTTCCATATTCGGAATTGTAAATCGGCAATGATATCCCAGTCGCTCGATTTGTAAGGACCATCAATGGTGGTGGTGGGTATTATAACTCCATGCTGATACTCTTTCACATTGATAAGTCTTCCCCAAGAGAGGCCAAGGCCGAAAGTCCAGGTATCTCTGTCTTCGAAATGAAGAAGGAAGGGGACTTCAACATAATCTAATTGCAAACGATATTCGCCTGAAGCAGAATCGGTGGAACGGGGTTTTTGATAAGAACCCTTTTGATTAAACAGGGTTTCTATGCTTATCGACCAATGTTTATTGAAGGACATGATGGCAGAAGGGCCTACATTTATACCATATTTTCGGAAACCATATACCTCATCACCATCTACCTGTGTGAGATTAATGCCCAAAGCAAGCGCACCTTTAATCTTTTGTCCGTAAAGAGTCGAAAAACTAAGGCTTAATAAAATAACGAAAAAGCTCAGCCTTTTTTTCATTCGATATCTTTCATTGACAGTTGTATGCGCTTACGGGCTAAATCTACATCAAGCACTTTTACGACGACCTTTTGATTGAGTTTTACTATCTTGGCAGGGTCTTTCACAAACTGGTTTGCCATCTGACTGACATGTACCATGCCATCTTGATGCACCCCAAGGTCGACAAAGGCACCAAAGGCCGTGATGTTGGTAACTATGCCTGGTAAAACCATTCCCGTTTGCAAGTCTTCGATACGGTTCACTTGATTAGAAAACTCAAAGAAATCGAACTTCATACGAGGGTCTCTACCGGGTTTGGCAAGTTCTTGCATGATGTCGGTTAAGGTTGGAATTCCAACGGTTTCACTCACATAATCTTTAATGTTGATTTGTTTTTTTAAATCGTCGCGTTTGATAAGTTCAATTACATCGCAATTCAAATTGCGGGCCATAGCATCAACAACATTATACCTTTCGGGATGAACGGCACTGGCATCGAGAGGGTTTTTTGCATCGCGAATGCGTAGGAAACCTGCTGCCTGTTCAAATGCTTTTTCTCCAAAACGAGGAACTTTCTTTATTTCGGCTCTCGATTTGAATGGGCCATGTTCGTTACGATAATCAATAATGTTTTGAGCCAAGACGGGTCCTAAACCAGATACATGGGTGAGCAATTGTTTGCTGGCAGTATTCATTTCCACTCCAACGGCATTCACCGAACTAATAACAGTATCGGTAAGGGCTTGCTGAAGCAACTTTTGATCAACATCATGCTGGTATTGACCAACGCCTATCGATTTTGGGTCAATCTTTACCAGTTCGGCTAATGGGTCCATTAAACGACGTCCAATGGAAACGGCTCCTCTAACGGTTATATCATAATCGGGGAATTCCTCGCGAGCAACCGCCGAAGCTGAATACACCGAGGCGCCGCTTTCATTCACCATCACCACTAATATTTCTTTCTTGAAAAGGACTTTTTTAATGAATTCTTCTGTCTCACGACCCGCAGTTCCGTTTCCAATTGCAATGGCTTCAATTTTATAGGCATCAACCAAACTTTCAATTTTGTTTAAGGATTGTTTGATCTGCATTTCGGGGGGATGAGGATATATTGTTTCGTTATGTAACAATTTTCCTTGCTTGTCGAGGCAAACCAATTTACATCCTGAACGAAAGCCAGGGTCGATGGCTAAAATGTTCTTTTGCCCTAGTGGAGGAGCTAATAATAGTTGTTTAAGATTATCCCTAAAAACGGCAATGGCTTCTTTATCGGCTTTTTCTTTCGCGGTATTTCGGATTTCGTTTTCTAAAGAAGGAAGCAGTAAGCGTTTGTAAGAATCTCTAATAGCAATTTTAACTTGTTCAGATGATTGGGTGAAGGATTTCACAAAGATTCCATCGAGCAAATCGATTGCTTTTTCGGCAGGAGGCTCAACACTTATTTTAAGCATCCCTTCATTTTCTCCTCTAAACATAGCCAATACACGGTGTGAAGGAGCTTTCATTAACAATTCCTTGCATTCGAAATAGTTTGAGAACTTAGCGGCTTCTTTTTCTTTGTTTTTGGCTACCTTAGAGGTGATTATGCCTTCTTTTGAAATCAAATACCGTATTTTGTTACGCGACTGCACGTTTTCGTTGACCCATTCGGCAATAATATCTCTTGCCCCTGACAGGGCTTCTTCAATGGTGCTTACACCCAAATCGGGTTTGATAAATTCTTCGGCTTTTTTATAAATATCAAATATTCCTTGCGACATCAATATTTTGGCGAAAGGCTCAAGACCTTTGGCAATAGCTATAGTGGCGCGGGTTTTCTTTTTGGGTTTAAAGGGTAAATAAATATCTTCTAATTCAGTAAGGCTAACTGATTGGTTTAGCTGTTTGAGAAGAGATGGAGTCATAAAACCCTGCTCAGTTATACTCGAAATGATGGCTTCGCGTCGTTTGTCCATTTCTTTCAAATACATCAAGCGATCGCGAATATTGGTAATAATCACTTCATCTAAACTATTGGTTAACTCCTTGCGATAGCGAGCAATAAAAGGAATGGATGCACCATTTTCGAGTAATTCAACGGTGTTTTGTACCTGACGGAATCCAATCTTGAGTTCCTCGGCAATTTGAGCATAATAATTAACTGACATTAGAATAATTTAATCTGCAAAATTAAACGAAATCAACTTAGTTTTAGCACAAAATCAGATTTTAAAATCCTATTGATTTAATACCTAAACAAAAAGCCTTATAACTGGATAAATAAGATTAAAGATCAAAGACACAAATTTTACATTCATAGGAAAATAAGCAATGAAAATATTATCCTCTTGAATCTTTTAACTTGGAATTTGGTCCTTGAATTAATTTACTTTACTTGTGGTCTTGTATGTATTTATTTAGGTTGGTAATACTGCTTTCGAAAGTGAAAGCATTATTGACTAGATAATATTTTTCTTTGTCAAGGGTACGGTCGTAAGCAAATTTGGCATAATCGAGTTTTGTAGCTTCGAAGCTGAAAAGTTGCATAATTTCAGAAACCTGATTACTCAAGAGCCAATTTGCGGCAGTGGCTTGCTTTGCAACTTCCAATTTTGTGTTTTCAAAAGTCTTGCTACCAACAGTAATTTTCATTTGGTGAAAATCATTAGCATTCATCGCCATCGAATAGTTATTGCTTGGATGATTATTGTTATTTCCATTATTATGATGTGAGTTATGGTGAGGCTTATCATCATTATCCCATTTGTCGTGTGGTTTATTGTTGTTATCCCAATTGTCGTTTTGGTTGTTATTTCCCCCATTATTGTTCTGATCATTTGAATTATTGTAGAGGGGTGTTTTCTTTATTATGTTGAATTTATTGTTTTTATCAATAACAGCTTCAATATTATAGCCCCCTGGAATAAAGATAGTTCCGTTGAAAATTACATTATTGTTTTGATGATTGCCATAAGTTTGTGATTTTTGAGAAACTTTCAGAGTATGATTTCCAGGGTT
Organism: uncultured bacterium; assembly: GCA_903922465.1. Lineage (GTDB taxonomy): Bacteria > Bacteroidota > Bacteroidia > Bacteroidales > CAIXTV01 > CAIXTV01. Next base: position 15,611 of record CAIXTV010000199.1, on the reverse strand, counting down.
AAGATTGTTAGCAATGAAGTTGTTTGTGGTGTTTTTATAAAATACATTATCAAAAGTAACAGTAAAATAGCTGTTGTTATGAAGTCTCAAACTAAGTTGAGATGTGTTTGCTGCATAAGTTATCATACTGAATATGCTGATAAACATTAATGTGATGGTAAGTTTTTTCATTGGTTTTCCTCCGGCTTTTGTTATTACTTTTTTGAATCGTCAATCATCGTGCCAAAGATAGACTATTTTGAATAATGCAGCATAAAGTGAAGCTTGAAAAATAATTAAGGATATACAAGCAAAGGTGTAGAAATGAGGATTCTTATTTAAGTATAAATTTGCAAAACAGTTTTTCAGATTAAAAACAGAATGCAAATTAGCTGAAATTAATGTTCATGTCCTGCCTAAATCAAAAAAGCCTCAGAAAACAAATTTATTTGGGGAAAAAGCATCTTAGCTTGAAATATATTCTTAATCAAGACACAATATTGAAATAATGATTGTTATAAGCACATGTTATTTGTGAATATATTTTTTATTTGCTTCCTGTAATTGTGAAGATAATTATATCGGAAAGCCTTTAAAATATAGACAATACCGATGCCCAAATAAAAGAAAATGAATGTTTTTTCGAAAAAAAAATTGCCAGACAACCTTTTATGCTATTTTTGTGTCTGTATAATTAGCTTTTTGTAAGTACATTTATTGAATAATTTAAATCCGAATGAAAAAAATAGTTCTTCTGTTAAGTTTAATATTTTCTTTTCAAATATTATATGCTCAAGCACCTGCAAAACCTGGAATACCAATGGGTCCTACTACTTTTTGTCAAGGTACTACAAGTTCTGTTTATACTTCAACAGGGAGTCCAACAGCTACCTCTTATCAATGGAAAGTATTTCCTACTCCTACAGCTGGAAACTCAAGTAGTACCACCACAAATGGTATTATTAACTGGGTCGGATTTTATTATGGTGTGGCTAAAATAGTTATCATAGCAAGCAATGCAAGCGGGTCAACTACTTCTGATACTTTGTTTGTTACGATTAACCCTTTGCCTTTTAAATCAGGCACTCCTGTAGGGACCTCCCCAATATGTCAAAATGCAATTAATTCAAATATTGTCACATCAAGCTCAACTTATGCCACAAGTTATCTTTGGTATGTAATTCCTTCAAACGCAGGTACTATAAGTGGAGTAAGCACTATTGGAAATGTAAACTGGGATTCGGCTTTTAGTGGGATTGCTCGTATTATCGTTTTTGGAGTCAATGCTTGCGGTCAGGGACCTGTTTCCGATTCAATCATGATTACAGTTAATCCACTTCCTTTGCCACCAGCTATTCCGACAGGTGCTAGTCCTTTGTGTATTGATGCTCCTAATACAATTTATTCGACGGCAGGCAGCACCTATGCATCTTCTTATCAATGGTATATTTTGCCTGCAGCTGCAGGGGCAATTACAGGAACAGGCCTCTCCGGTACAGTTGATTGGAGTGCTACCTATACCGGTATTGCTAAGATATTTGCTAAAGGAATAAATGGGTGTGGTTCGGGCAACGTAAGTGATACTTTGTTTGTAAATATTACACCTTTACCTGGTAAGCCAGCAATTCCAACTGGAACTAGCCCTGTATGTCAGGATGCTATTAATACCAATTTTACTACTATAGGGGGAACAAATGCAACCTCATATCAATGGTATATTTTACCTGCATCTGCAGGCAGTATAAGTGGTACAACCACAACAGGTGTGGTAGATTGGAGTGCATTCTTTTCCGGGACAGCAAAGATATTTGTTAGAGGGGTAAGTTCTTGCGGAAGTAGTGTGTTAGCTTCTGATACTTTATTTATTACTGTTAATCCACTTCCTGCAAAACCAGGTACACCAGTAGGGACTTCTCCAATTTGTCAAGGTACAGTCAGTTCAATAATTGTTACTTCTGGGTCAACGAATGCTACTAGTTTCTTATGGAACCTTATACCTTCTACAGCAGGTAACATAACTGGAACAGGCACCAATGCTACCATTACTTGGAATTCAAGTTTTGTGGGAACCGTTCGTGTGATTGCTTTTGGAATCAACGGCTGCGGACAGGGACCTGTATCTGATTCCCTAATGATTACGGTTAATCCTCTTCCACTAAAACCTGGAATTCCTGTTGGTACTTCCCCTTTATGCATGGATGCTCCCAATACAGATTACATAACCACTGGAAGTAATTTCTCTAATTCCTATCAATGGTATATATTGCCTTCAACGGCAGGAGTTATTACCGGCACAGGGCTTACTGGCACTGTAGATTGGAATTCAAGCTTTAGTGGAATAGTAAAGATATTTGTCAAAGGGGTAAATACTTGTGGGCAGGGGCTTGCTTCTGACACTTTATTTGTTACTGTTAATCCTTTACCTGGTAAGCCTACAATTCCTACAGGAACGACGACTTTATGCCAGAATGCTATAAATTCAAACTACACCACAACTGGAGGAACCAATTGCTCAAGCTATATATGGTATATTTTGCCATCCACTGCGGGTAATATTTCAGGAAGTACAACGACTGGAGTGGTTGATTGGGACTCAACATTTTCAGGTATAGCAAGAATATTTGTAAGAGGGGTTAACAATTGTGGAAATGGGCCTCTTGCCTCCGATTCACTTTTTGTGACTATTAATCCTCTTCCCGGAAAACCAGCTATCCCTACAGGAACCTCACCCGTATGTCAGGATGCTGCAAATACCAATTACAGCACAGTGGGTGGAACCAGTTCAACAACTTATCTATGGGCTATACTTCCTGCAACTGCTGGTGTCATAACAGGGACTACCACTACAGGAGTTGTTAATTGGGATGCAAACTTCAGTGGAATTGCCAAAATAGTGGTCAAAGGTTTGAATAACTGCGGGCAAAGCATTGCCTCTGACACCCTATTTGTAACAGTGAATCCATTACCCGGTAAACCTGCGATTCCTACAGGAACTAGTCCTTTATGTCAGGATGCTGCCAATGCCAATTACACCACAATTGGAGGGACTAATTCATTAACCTATCAATGGAATATATTGCCTGCTACTGCCGGCACAATTACTGGCACCGGGCTTAGTGGAACGGTCGATTGGGCTTCTGCCTTTAATGGCATCGCTAAGATATTCGTGAAAGGTGTTAATGCTTGTGGACAAGGCCCTGTATCAGATACTTTATTTGTCACCATTACCCCTTTACCAGGTAAGCCAGCTATACCTACTGGAACAAGTCCATTATGTCAGGATGCGGTGAATACAAATTACACAACAACAGGAGGTAGCAATGCAACCACATACCAATGGTATATGTTGCCAGCTGCAGCAGGAAACATAACAGGAACGACTACTACGGGAGTTGTGGATTGGAGTGTAACTTATTCGGGCATAGTAAAGATATTTGTTTTAGGAATAAATGCATGTGGAAATGGATTATTGGTGTCAGATACTTTGTTTGTAACCATCAATCCACTTCCTGCCAAACCCAGCACCCCAATAGGAACTTCTCCAATTTGTCAGGATGCTGTCAATTCAACCTTTACAACATTGGGCTCTTTAAATGCAACTACCTATCAATGGAGCATTGTACCTTCAACTGCAGGCGCTATTAGTGGTACAGGAACGACCTCCACCGTGGATTGGAGTGCGACGTATAGTGGAACAGTCAAGATAGTAGTGATAGGAATAAATGCATGTGGACAAGGAGCTGTTTCCGATACTTTAATGGTGACCATTAATCCTCTTCCTCTTAAACCCGGAATCCCAACGGGTGCATCTTCTTTATGTATGAACGCACCTAATTCGACTTATACCTCAACAGCAGGGGCCAATGCAACGACTTACCAATGGACAATTTTGCCGGCAACAGCAGGGACCATTAGTGGCACAGGACTTACAGGGACTGTTGATTGGGGCTCTTCTTTTATAGGAACAGCCATGATATTTGTAAAAGGAGTAAATTCTTGTGGCTCAGGAGTGGCATCGGATACAATTATAGTTACTTTACATTTAGCCCCAACAATTAACCTAGGGAACGATACAACTATTTGCACGGCGACAGGTTTGGTGCTATCACCAGGAGGAAGTTACAATGCCTATAAATGGCAGGACAGTTCCACTACTTCAACTTTCATAATTCCTGTTGATAATCCTTCTTCTAATGTCTATTGGGTTAGAGTAACTTTAGATGGTTGCACTGGAACCGATAATATTACTGTTGTGGTTGTTGATTGCGAAATACTACTTGAAATACCCAATGTGTTTACTCCAAATAATGATGGAATAAATGATGTTTTTGAGCCAGGGAAAAGAAAAGGAATAACAAAAATGAGTACATCAATCTACAATAGATGGGGAAAGTTGGTTTACAAATCAGATGATCTCCAAATTGGATGGGATGGAAAAAATAATGCAGATGGAGTTTATTATTGGATAATAAACTACACCGACATGGCAGAAAAAACCTCTAATATCAATGGTTCTTTGACCTTGATGAGAGGGAATAAACCTTAATGTTTACTGCTCTTTTTATCCTTTTTTGGTTGGAATAATAAATAAGGGAATTGTAGTGTGATTGAGTACTTCTTCAGTTACACTTCCCATTACTATTTTTTCTAACCATTTCTGACTATGTGAGCCCATAACAATCATATCTGCTTTTAAATCAACAGCTGTTTTTAGAATGGAATCAGCAAAATCACCCTTTGCTACTTTAATTTGAATGTTTTCGCCTCCTAAATGTTGCTTTGATTTTTCAAGAAAATCTAAAGCTGCATTTTGAAGTGCGTTTTCTTCATTTGTTTGAAAAGAACCACTATCAATAAAACCATCAAAACCCATTATTGGAGAATATTCTCTTGATGAATAATAAATGGGCTCAGAAATGACGTGCAATAATACAACTTTTGCATTCATCGAAACTGCAATAGCAAATCCTATTTCTGCTATTATTTGTGCTGTTGGATCATAATCTAATGCAATCAACACCGTGCTAAATTTATGTGTTTTCATACTAATTTGAAGTTTAAATTAAGACGACTAAGGTACACATTATTTCTGACATAATAAAAAAAATATTTTCCAAAAAAAAACCGCTCTTTTTAGAACGGCTTTTAATGTTTTCGGGGATAATTATTCTTTTACTTTATCTTTTTCACATGAACCACAAGTTGTTTTGATTCCAAGAGGTTTATAAAGAGGACAGTAACCAATAAAACTTGTGAGAAGAAAGATTATTGAGAAGATTCCCAATACAATTGCCAATGTTCCGCTAATGATATCTGCATAGTATAAAATTCCAACTGTAATAGCGATTGCAATTCTGATTCCGCGGTCAATTGACCCCATGTTTTTTTTCATATTGATTTGATTTTTATTGATAAACAATACTTATTGATTTATGTTCAATGATTTAATTAGTTAATTCAATTTAAGGAAAGATGAATCCTCAGCAAGTAGTTAAATACAAAAACGACCTTTGGGATTTGAAGGTAAAGAAAGATAAAAAACGAAGTAAATTGGAAAGTTTAAAAAAGCACGGGAAAATCTATTTGTAAAATAATTGAAGTTAAAACATATAAATTAGCTCAATGGGGATTAATCCTAAGTTCCATTGAGGGTTATGGTGTTTTTTAATCATAATGTCCTAGGCTTGACTCTTACCTACTCACGCTTTGAATAGGTATATACCCAATAATATGCTTCAACTATTTAAATTTGGGAGATTAGGTTGATAAATTGTGTAGTTTTATCGCATAATAATGATAAATTAAAATCAACAAACTATTACTGTATGATTAAAACTTCCCTTTCTTTGATTTTCATAAACCTGTTGATGAATTGCTTCTGTCAAAACATTGAGACCTTAACTGAAGTAAGGCATTTTGGTAACAATCCGGGAAATCTGAAAATGTTTATTCATAATAACTTTCCACGCAAAACTTCCCCTTTACCACTTGTAATTGTATTGCATGGATGTAGCCAAAGCGCTAAGGATGTTGCAGATCTTACAGGATGGAACAAATTAGCAGACATAAATCAATTTATTGTGTTATATCCTCAGCAAAAATTTTCGAATAATACGGGTTTGTGTTTCAATTGGTTCAGGCATCAGGATATTGAAAAAAATCTTGGCGAATGCGAATCTATTTATCAAATGATAGCTTATGTCCGTAAACACAACTGCATTGACAGTAATCGCATCTTTATAAGCGGTCTTTCGGCGGGGGGTGCCATGAGTGTGGTGATGATGGCTACCCATCCTGAATTGTTTCAGGGGGGAGCCATTTTTGCAGGTGGAGCATATAAAAGAATTATCAATACACCAAAGGGTTTGTTTGGGAAAAAGGATATTTCGGATGAAAAATTGGTTAAGGATGTCAGAGAGCAAAACCCTAGTTATAAAGGGCAATATCCTGCTCTGATAGTGTATCAGGGTTTAAGCGATCCGATTGTAAAATATAACAGTATGAAAGCGTTGATGTATCAATGGACAGGCATACATCATGCAGATACTCTTGCTGATAAAACCACGTCTTCTTATTTAGGAATAGAAGATATAAGCCGGACTGAATATGTCGATTCTATAGGAAAAGTGGCGGTAATATTATATGAAGTGAAAAACCTGGGTCATAAAATAATGATAAAACCCGGCGAAAAAGAAGACGAAGGAGGACAAACTGGAACCTATGGTTCAAACAAAGGGTATCATTCGACCTATCAAACAGCTAAGGAATTTGGAATTTTGAAGAAGTAATAATAAAGTTGGCAATACGCAACCTGCTATTTAGACTATAGACTAAGGGTTGCCGACTTTCCAAATTATTCTTCCAAAGTACTTAGATCCCCTTCTGGTAAACCAAGTAAACGAGCTTTAAGTAAACGTCGCATGATTTTTCCGCTACGCGTTTTTGGCAAACTGTCAATAAATTTCACTTCATCCGGACGAGCAATAGGTCCTAAATGAAGTACAACATGATTAATTAGTTCCATTTCCAATTCATGAGAAGCATGATAATCTTTATAAAGGACAGCAAACACATGAATTGCATTTCCTTTTAAGGCATGAGGTATTGCAATTGCTGCTGACTCAACAATTGCAGGATGACTAATCATAGCACTTTCAATTTCGGCAGTTCCGAGGCGGTATCCGCTAACTTTTATTACATCATCAGTTCGACCTATAATCCAATAATAGCCATCTTCATCTTTTTTGGCCGAATCGCCAGTAAGATACCATCCTTGTTTTTGATATTTTTTCCAATAGGTTTCAATGAAACGTTCCGGATCGCGATACACTCCAGCAGCCAAACCAGGCCAAGGCGATTTAATAACCAACAAACCTTCTTCTCCAACGTTCACTTCATTTCCATTATCATCAACAACTGCCATTTCGTTTCCAAAGAATGGTTTTGTTGCCGAACCTGGTTTAAGAGGAGTTACGGGAAGAGGTGAGATCATAAAACCACCGGTTTCGGTTTGCCACCAAGTGTCCATTATTGGGCATTTATCATTTCCAATTACCCGGTGATACCATTTCCATGCTTCAGGATTAATGGGCTCGCCAACACTTCCGAGCATGCGAAGTGAACTAATATCATGACGAGCGGGCCATGATTCGCCAAATCGCATTAATCCACGAATGGCCGTTGGCGAAGTATATAATATATTGATACCGTATTTGTCTATCATTTTCCACCAACGGTCGGGATAGGGATGGTTAGGGGCTCCTTCATACATAAAAATAGTAGACCCATTAATTAAAGGGCCATACACTATATAACTATGCCCAGTGATCCAACCAGGATCGGCAGCACACCAAAAACGGTCTTCGGGCTTAAGATCAAAAACCATTTTATGGGTGGTGGAAGTGTATACGCTATAACCCCCATGAGTATGAACGAGGGCTTTAGGTTTTCCGGTAGAGCCTGAAGTATACAACAGAAACAACATATCATTTGAGTCCATTTGCTCGGTTTCGCATTTATGACTGGCATTAGGCAAAGCTTTTAAATCGTGATACCAATAGTCCCTGTCATTTTCCATGTACACATCCAGACCAGTTCGTTTGACTGTTATACAAATTTCCATAGTTGGGGAAAGTTCCATTGCCTTATTAACAATGCCTTTTAGTTCAATAACTTTACCTCTTCTATACCCTCCGTCCGCTGTAATAACGACCTTGCTGTTTGCATCGTTAATTCGGTCGGCTAAGGCTTCACTACTAAAACCACCATATACCACACTGTGTGCCGCTCCGATTTTAGCACAAGCCAGCATGGCAAAGATTTGTTCGGGAATTTGGGGCATATAAATAGTCACCACATCACCCTTTTTAACCCCCATACTTTTTAGGATATTTGCAAATTGACATACTTCACGGTTCAAAGCATGATATGAAAAAGTTCGCAAATCTCCTGGCTCGCCCTCCCATATAATAGCGAGTTTATTTCGAGTAGGAGTTAGCAAATGCCGATCGATGGCATTTAAAATAATATTAGTTTTGGCCCCCTCGAACCATTTGAAAAAAGGAGGATTACTTTTATCGAGAACATTGTCCCATTTCTTATACCAATTTAGATTTTCGGCCTGTTCAGCCCAAAATTCTTCACGATGCTCAACAGAATATTTATATAAATCATCATATTCCTTCACATTTGCGTGATCAATAATATCTTGTGATGGATAATAAAACTCTTCGTCTTCCATAATTTAATGCATTAATAAATTTGAATGTGGGTTGCTGTAAAATTCAAAACAAAGATACATAAATAAAGTACGCCTCTTTATTTTTTAAGCTTATTTAATAATCCTAAATAATTACAGGACAGTTTTATTTCTGCAGTAATTTAATATCATCACTTTATTTTTATTTGGATTTATTATATCAAATTTTGAAATCAAACTTTAAAATCAAAATCATAAAAAATTAATTCCCCGTCAATACTGAGGATGGATGCCATTCGCTCGAGCAAATTGCTTCCAGAATAATTATTTACTCAATATGCTCGAGCAAATCGCTCTCAAAATAATTTTTAACCCAATATGCTCGAGCAAATCGCTCTCAAAATAATTATTTGCTCAATATGCTCGAGCAAATTGCTTCCAAAATAATTTTTTGCTCAATATGCTGGAGCAAATGAGGCAAAACACAATAAAACGTTAAAATGTAAATTTATGACGAAAATATAACCCTCAAACTGCTTCCAGCTGATTTCCCTGCATAGATAAACTAGGTATAGAATGGATAATGAAATATTGGGATGGGATAAAGGGCTAACTTTAAGAAATATTGATCACCATGAAATTTAAGCCCCATCGGGGTGAAATATTTCAAAACACTCAACAATTAAGGCATTCTGCATAATTTAAGAATTTTTTCGGACAACAATGATTACTAATCAAAATAAATTTTCTAATTTCGCTTCAAAATTTATCTACCCAAACTAAATAAAATTATATAAAATGGCAATTACCAAACTTGCACAAATGTTCGAAGTGCTGAAAAGCAAAGAGAAAAAAAGATTAATAGCAGCTTTTGCAAATGATTCACACACTATTGGTGCGGTGAATGCTGCAGTTGAAAAGGGTTTAATTGATGCAACCCTTGTTGGCGACGAAGCTACCATAAGGAAAGTATGCGGAGAGCTAAATATCGATGCAAACAAATTTCGTATTGTTCAAGAAGCAGATGAAGTGAAAGCAACCGAGAAAGCAGTTGCGCTCATCAATGCCGGAGAAGGCAATATTCTGATGAAGGGTCTTGTTAGCACTGATAAATACATGAGAGCTATTCTGAACAAAGAAAGAGGTATCATGGAAAGCCCCAATGCTGTATTAAGTCACGTTACTGTTGTTGAAGTTCCCACCTATCACAAACTTCTAACGGTTTCTGATGTAGCAATTATACCCCTTCCTGATTTAAAACAAAAAATGGTGATGATTAACTATCTTATTCGCACCACCAAAGCTTTAGGAATTGAAATGCCTAAGATTGCCATATTAGCAGCAACAGAACAAATGTCAGCAAGCATGCCCGCTTGTGTTGATGCTGCTATTCTCTCTAAAATGGCTGATCGTGGCCAAATTAAAGGAGCTCTCATCGATGGACCTCTTGCAATGGATGTTGCAATTGACAAAGAGAGTTGTGAAATTAAAAAGCTAAGCAGTCCAGTGGCAGGTGATTCTGATGCTATTCTATTTCCCAACATCGAATCGGCAAACGTTTTTTTCAAAACCTGCACAAAGTTTTGCAATAGTGAATTAGGTGCTGTAGTGTTTGGCGCAAAAGTTCCTGCAGTGCTAACTTCAAGAGGCGATAGTGAGCTAACAAAACTTTATTCAATTGCTTTAGCAGCTATGATTGCAAAATAAGATAAACAAATTTAGCTCAAAAACCGGAATGCAATTTTCGGGCAAAACGAAGCAATCTCAATGGTTTTTACATGAAGATTGCTTCGTTTTAGGTTATGGGAATAATTCATCAACATACATTAACGCTCTCAGTTTGGCATAAATAATGTAATTTTGCAATTTCTACTTACAATCTGATTAGATGACATACTCTCAAACACAGCCTATTGTTCAAGCTGTAAATATTCATAAATCTTTCAAAGAGGTGAAGGCCCTTAATGGAGTTGACCTCGAAATAATGCCTTCTGAATTTACTGCACTTCTTGGTCCAAATGGTGCCGGAAAGACTACTTTGGTTGAAATCATCGAAGGCATACAATTTCCTGACACCGGGGAAATAAAACTTTTTGGAAAACATTGGAAGGGCAATAAAGATGAGCTGCATCATCAAATAGGGATTTCATTACAGGAAACTCGCTTTGAAGATAAACTTACGACTCGTGAAACCCTCAAAATGTTTGCATCCTTTTATGGATTGAACAATACAAGAGTGGATGAAATACTTAGTATTGTGAATTTGCAGGAAAAGCAGCGTTCCTACGTTGTGAATCTTTCAGGAGGGCAAAGGCAAAAACTGGCACTGGGTATTTCACTGATACATAACCCTAAATTATTAATTCTCGATGAACCTACAACAGGATTAGACCCAACAGCTCGCAGAGAGATTTGGGATATACTTCATTCACTTCAAGAAACTCACGGGACTTCTATGATACTCACGACGCACTATATGGAAGAAGCCGAAAATCTTTGCAAAAACATAGTGATAATCGATAAAGGAAAAGTCTTGGCAAAAGGAACACTTGAAGAACTTATTTCAGCTTCAAAAACAAGTGAAATTATTCAGTTTAAGGTGCTAAATAAAAGTCTTTTCCCCGATTTTACAAATTATAGTGATGTGAAGCAAATAGAAAAGGATGAGATAAGTGGTTTAGTTACTATGCAGGTTTCCAATACTTCTGATTTTTTACCCGAATTGATTGGAAAAATTAACCTTGCGGGTTGTGGAATTGCGGAATTGCGTTGCCGCTATGTCACACTCGACGATCTCTTTATTCAAATGACCGGAAGAAAACTTACTGACGCATAAATTTATCAAATGAAATCACAATTCAATCAACTACTGGTTATTCAGTTTAAAGAATTCTTTCGTGAGCCTGGAGCACTTTTTTGGTCTTTCATATTCCCGATACTTATTTCGCTTGCATTAGGGTTTGCATTTACCGATAAACCTGTGGTGTTTCAAAGGGCTGCAGTAGTGCTGCCTAACAATGCAGATAGCATAATTATTAAGCCTTTTCTTGAAAAAAAGTGCACTCAAAGCATTTCTCCAATGCTTACTTATCAATTAACTATCGATAATCAACATCTGGGTAAAACTACAACACAATTCATTCCCTGTACATGGAAAGAAAGTGAAATAAAAATGAAACGGGGTGAAATTTCGATTATACTTACAGAGGAAAAAGGAAAAGTACAATTTCATTTCGATCCAGCTAACTCAGGTTCAAGGTTGGCATACATCAGCATTTCAAGTTTACTCGATGGTAAGAGTTTAGTATCAGACCAATCCGAAATAAAACCTTTGGAAAGCAAAGGTACTCGCTATATCGATTTTTTAATACCTGGCTTACTTACAATGGGCATCATGAGTTCATGTCTTTGGGGAATCAGTTATGGACTTATCGAAAAACGGTCGAAAAAACTTTTGCGAAGAATGGTGGCCACACCAATGAAAAAGTCTTTTTTCATGATGACAATGTTCACCTCTCGTTATGTATTTACTATACTCGAAACAATAGTTTTATTGATATTTGCCAAAATAGTTTTTGGGGTAAGTGTACAGGGAAGTTGGCTTGCATTCGCAGCTATTATTATAAGTGGAAGTTTCTTCTTTATGGGTTTATCAATACTGCTGGCATCACGCACCGCCAATCCACAGGTTGGGAACGGCTTTATCAGTGCCATCACTATGCCTATGATGCTGCTTTCAGGGATATTCTTTAGTTATAGTAACTTCCCAGACTTTGTGGTACCCATAATTAGGTATTTACCCCTAACACTGTTTACCGACAGTTTGCGTAGCATAATTAATGAAGGTTCAGGAATCATGGATGTGTTGGTCCCATTAAGTATTCTATCTATAACAGGATTAATAACTTTCACTGCAGGATTAAAGATTTATAAATGGTATTAAACCTATGAATTTGAGTAATAGGATGAGTTATTTTGTTATTAAATTCAAGAAAGCGGTCGATTAATTTGTTTTTTCAATAACTTTGGAAACTATTTAAAACTATAGGTATGAGTAAAAAGGTAATATTAACCATAAATCCAGGCTCAACGTCTACTAAAATCGCTGTTTTTCATTCTAATGAATTAATATTTCAAAAAAACATAAGACATAGCTCCGAGGAAATAGATAGGTTTGCTAAAATCAGCGAACAGTTTGGGTATAGGAAAGAAATTATAATTAGAGAACTTGAAGAAGCAGGAATCGACATAAGTGGAATACATGCTATTGTAGGCAGAGGAGGTCTACTTAAACCTATTCCTTCAGGCGTTTATGAAGTAAACGAGCGTATGAAAGAAGACCTTCGCAATGGGTTAAGAGGTCAACAACATGCGAGTAATTTGGGAGGGTTAATTGCTGATGATATTGCTAAAAATATTCAGGGCGCTAAGGCCTATATAGCCGACCCCGTTGTGGTGGACGAACTAGAGGATGTGGCTAGATATTCAGGGCATCCGGCTTTTAAAAGAACTTCAATATTTCATGCTTTAAATCAAAAAGCTATTGGTCGAATGCATGCATTGACCATTGGGAGGAAATATGAAGAGTTGAACTTGATAATTGTTCATCTTGGGGGAGGGATTACTGTTGGGGCCCATCTAAAAGGAAGGGTGATTGATGTGAATCAAGGCTTGGATGGAGAAGGACCTTTTTCACCTGAAAGGAGTGGAACTTTACCTTCGGGCGATCTCGTACGGCTTTGTTTTAGTGGAAAGTACTCTGAGATCGAAGTCCTTAAAATGATTACAGGACAAGGTGGGCTAGTTGCTTTTTTAGGAACTAATAATGCTTATGAAGTTGAACAAAGGGTAATGGAGGGAGATATAGAAGCAACAAATGTTCAGAATGCAATGGCTTATCAAGTAGCAAAACTAATTGGTGCTATGGCGGTGGTGCTCGATGGAGAGGTAGATGCTATATTGGTTACTGGTGGAATTGCCTATAATAAAATCTTTGTCGATTACATAAAAAACAAAACTGCAAAAATCGCTCAAATTGAAGTCTATCCGGGTGAAGATGAGATGCGTGCTTTAGCTCTGAATGGTTTGATGGTACTCGATGGAGAAGTTGAAGCAAAGGTTTACGAATAAGCTCAATTTGAAGTCTTAAATTCAGAGTCCCAAGATTCAAATTTCAAGGAAAAATGCTGCCATCGAAGGTTGCATTACTTGTACATGATTCCTATTCAATTTCATAGTCTTTCTTCAAAGTCTTTATTAGATTAATGGCATGTTGGTTAGCCTCTTCAAGTCGCATTAGATAGAAAATTACAATTCCTTGAAAAACCTTACTTGTGTTTCCAAATTCGATGAGCTTGGTTTTATCCTGATTGATAAGTTTTGCTGAGGTAAACGAAGCCGGATTGGGTTTCCATTTTAACTTTTCACGATCGAGTGGAAAGCATTTCAGGTTGAAAATCTGTTCGGTTCCATCTAATAATTTGTTGAGATGTTGCTCATAGTAAGCCTGCTGATTTATCAGCTTTTTAGCCATATCATCATAAAGTATGATGCTATCAACAGCATCTTTTTTCTGAATAAGCCGCATGGCTCCCGCATTTTTAAGTTGCGCCAGGGTTCTCTCAACAGGGCTTACAAAATCAGGATGTTTTATGCAATCTTTTATAACCTGGTATAAAGAATCGTCAGCACTTTGCTTTGCGCTGTAATTAAAACAGATAGTCGACAATATTTCGAGTTTTAAAACACGTGTTTTGTTGAGTTTAATTGTTTTCTGTATGTTGGAAATATCGGTCTGGGCATCCTCAATCATTGAATGGATGAATTCTAATTCTTTGGTGTGTTCCATCATATTTTCTCTAAGGCGTTCAGCAAAAAAACCAAGGGTGACTGCAAAGAATATCATTAAACCTTCGAAAATGTATTCTTTAAAGTTTTTCTTTCTTATATCGGGCTGATGATGTGGATGCATAATTAAAGTTTTTGGTATTAATTTTCTTTTTATTATTGCTTAAAATACTTTGTAAAGATACAAAAATATTTAATTCCACAAAAGCATAAGGGCTAAAAGCTTGCAATCGAATTCTGATGAAAAAAAATCAAAATATTTTTTCGATATCAGGCAACCTTTGTCTCGTTTTTTGCGTCTTGTATTTATTATTAAAAACCTATTCAAATGAAAAAACCTTTTCCAGTAAAAACCGATCCTGTAGCCCCAGCAGATGTGGCTTCAGTTGAATCAAAAATTGCTGATTCGGATGCTCTTATGTCAGGTACTAACATCGAGATTCCGAAAAATCAGAAAAATGCTTATCCTCTTTCAGGATTTAAAAAAGAGGGGACCGTTATGGCAGCTTTGCAAATTGCCAAAGACCATCCCGGAATTTTTCCTCCTACTTTTAGTGTTGCAAATTTCGAAATATTTTGCAACAACAGAAGTGTTTATAATCATCTAAGAAATATCGCCGCCGATTTCTTTAAGAAAATGGACGATAGTTATGTTAGCTATGGCATTTTAGAATCAGATGCCACTAATAATGTTTATGCTTATTTAAAAATGGCAGCAGCCTCCGATCCTTCTCTTGAACCTGCTTTAGAACAACTCGAAAAGTTCTATGCTAAAGGTCCAAGAAAAGCTGCTGTTGAATTCTCTGTTACGCACGGAGGGAATGTGGATGTTGATAATTGTACACCCGGCACCCCTGTTACCAACACAGGTGCTGCAAGACTTGCCTTAAATGCAGGTGGCCATCTTACTCCGGGAGTAAAACGTGTGGCTACTTTATACATCGAGCCTAACACTTCAGTTAAAATCCCCACATCTTATACTTCAATTAATGTAAGTAATCTAAGCTCAACCGATGCCGGTAGCTTCACTGTAAAAGTGAAACCATAAATACTTCTAATTAATAAAAATAATCCTTTTTAGAAACAG
>CAIXTV010000198.1 GCA_903922465.1 uncultured bacterium | reverse complement strand
TCTAATTATCATCTGATGAAGATATTTCAGGAAGCCGGTTTGCCTGATGGAGTAGTGAATTTTATTCCGGGTAGTGGCGCCCTGATAGGTAATGCGGTAGTCTCTAATAAATATATGGCAGGCTTACATTTCACTGGCTCAAACAATACTTTCAATTCGCTGTGGCGAAGCATTAGTGAAAACCTTAACAATTATAAATCCTATCCCCGAATTGTGGGCGAAACAGGGGGTAAAGATTTTATCTTTGTTCATCCCTCGGCAAACACTTTGGAAGTGGCAGTGGGCATAGTAAGAGGTGCTTTCGAGTATCAGGGACAAAAATGTTCGGCTGCTTCGAGGGCTTACATTCCCAAATCGTTGTGGAAGCAAATTAAAGCCTATCTTGTGGAGATGTGTGCCGAAATACAAGTGGGCGATGTGCGCGATTTTAAAAACTTTGTGAATGCCGTTATCGACGAAAATGCCTATGATTCAATTATGGATTATATCGAATATGCCAAGCATGCCACTGATGCTAACATAATTGCAGGAGGAAAAGGTGATAAATCGAAAGGTTATTTCATAGAACCTACCGTAATTGAAACCACCAATCCTCATTTCAAAACCATGACTGAAGAAATATTTGGACCCGTAATGACCATATATGTGTATGAAGATCAAGATTATGACAAGACCATACAGCTTTGCGACGAAACTTCACCTTATGCTTTAACGGGAGCTATTTTTTCGAAAGATCGCATTGCGGTAGCCGATGCTTGCAATAAACTGCAATATGCAGCCGGAAATTTCTATATCAACGACAAACCAACCGGAGCCATGGTAGGCATGCAACCCTTTGGAGGATCGCGCGCTTCGGGAACCAACGACAAAGCCGGCGGGGCTTTAAATCTGTATCGTTGGGTTAGTCCGCGAACCATAAAAGAAACCTTTGCCCCTGCCCTCGACTATAAATATCCTTTTATGGGATAAAAGGTTTTTGATTGCATCTCCGATGACAGAAACAATTTGAAATGAACAAGCTACTCATGTATATGTTATAGCATTGCAACATTATAACATGATAAATAAAACTCTAATGATACTATAATATACTAATAAAGAACACAATACAATTAATAATACAATGGAAAAAGAAAAGATTAAAAGAATACTCAACCGATTCGGCATAAAAGAAATAAACGATGGAGTGTCCACCGGAACCTTATGGTTTGATACCAAAGGAGATATCAGCACCATTTGCTCGCCAATTGACAAAACGGAAATAGCAAAAGTTAAAAATGCTACCATCGACGACTATGAAATGGTGGTAAAAAAAGCACAGGAAGCATTCAATGTTTGGAAAGATTATCCTGCACCGCAAAGGGGCGAAATCGTGCGTCAGATAGGTCTTGCGCTTCGCGATGCCAAAGAAGATTTGGGTTATCTGGTTTCGCTCGAAATGGGGAAAATCTATCAGGAGGGCTGTGGGGAAGTTCAGGAAATGATTGATATTTGCGATTTTGCCGTAGGGCAATCACGCTTATTAAATGGTTTTACCATGCACTCCGAACGGAGAGAACACCGCATGTACGATCAATATCACCCCCTGGGCATTATTGGGCTTATCACTTCCTTTAATTTCCCGGTAGCTGTTTGGGCATGGAATTCGATGTTAGCAGCCATTTGCGGCGATGTGGTGATTTGGAAACCCAGCTCGAAAACGCCCATTTCTGCCCTTGCCACACAGAATATTGTGGCAAAAGTATTAAAAGCGAACAATTTACCCGAAGGTATTTTCAATATTATCGTAGCCAAGTCGTCGGTATTGGGCGATAATTTTGTAGCAGATAAAAGAATTCCGATGTTTTCGGTAACCGGCTCTACCAAGGTGGGCAAACACATTTCGGCTATCGTAGGCGAACGTTTAGGAAAAACCATTATGGAACTGGGAGGCAACAATGCCGTTATTGTTTCCGATTCAGTGGATATGGATATGGCAATCATGTCGAGTGTTTTCGGAGCCGTTGGCACTTGCGGGCAAAGATGCACCTCTACCCGTCGACTGATAGTGCAGGAAAATGTGTATGAAGAAGTGAAAATGAAACTAATCAATGCCTATAAACAAGTGGCTGAGAAAATAGGAAATCCACTCGATTCAAATATATTAATAGGTCCTCTTGTGGATCAGTCGGCAGTGAACGCTTTTACACATGCCATTGCAGCAGTTCAGAAAGAGGGTGGTAAAATTCTTTTTGGAGGCAATGTTTTGGAGGGTGATAAATACGCATCGGGCAATTATGTAGTTCCTGCTTTAGTGGAAGCCGAAAACCATTATCAAATTGTTCAGGAAGAAACCTTTGCGCCTATTTTATACCTTATCAAATATAAAGATATTGATGAAGCCATCGCATTAAATAATGATGTTCCGCAGGGATTATCATCCTCAATATTTACTTTAAATATGCGTGAAGCGGAAAAATTCTTATCTGAGTCGGGAAGCGATTGCGGCATAGCCAATGTCAATTGCGGTACTTCAGGAGCCGAAATAGGGGGAGCATTTGGCGGAGAAAAAGATACAGGTGGTGGACGTGAGTCGGGTTCTGATTCATGGAAACAATATATGCGCCGTCAAACCAATTCCATCAATTATAGCATGGAGTTGCCATTAGCACAAGGGATAGTGTTTGAGTTTTAGTTTACAGATTTATTTGGATAAATTTTTATTTCTAATAATGTTTTTCCGATTTGTGTGAGATTTAAAGTAATTTTGAAGGATGAAAATCAGGCAATTTAATAAGGAAGAATCGTAAGTTAATTAGTTAATGAAAAATATTATTATACTAATTCTAATCTTACTTGGTATTGACAGCCACATCAATGCTCAAGATCCAAAGGAAATAAAAGTTATTGCAATTTATGGCGACACACAAGACAATACCGCAATTCATCAGAAAATTGCAAAACATATTCTTTCTTATCATCCACAATTGGTAATCCACACAGGTGATGAGGTGAACCGTGGGAATAAACAAAAACAATGGACTTCATTTAATAATATTATTTCTGATTTAATGAAATCAGCTTTATATTTTCCTGTGCCAGGGAATCATGAAAATGAAGCGAAACTTTATTACTCTAATTTCAATTTACCGGAACCGCGAAAATGGTATTTTTATCAGAACAAAAATCTATTGTTTCTTTTCATTAATTCTAATCTTGATTTTAAGAAATCTTCTCCTCAGTATGCTTATTTTTCAAAAATACTTGAAGAAAAAAGTAAAACTGCCTCTTATGTTATTGCAATTTTCCATCATCCTCCATTTACGACAGGGTCACGTCAAAAAAAGTTTAGCCAACTCAGAAAAACATTGGTTCCTTTGTTCGAAAAGTATCACATTTCGGCTGTTTTCAACGGACATATTCATGCTTTCGAGCATTCGGTGGTAAAATCGATTGATTATGTTATTACAGGAGGCGGAGGAGGTCCTTTACATCCTCAGAGATTCGATTCTCCTTATAGTAAAAAGTATTATGCGGGTTACAATTTTTGTATTCTTACAATTTCAGCAGACAAAATTCTTGTAAATGTTTATGATGAAAAAAATCATCCGATTTATAATTTCGAAATTTTGGCAAGAAAACTGAATTAAGTGTATTTTTATACTAATGAATTCTTGAAATTATTTATACAGATACTCTATCTGCATAAGACCTGTACTATTTTGCATTAAATTATCCTTTGCTATGGGTGAAATTTGCAGACAAATTAATTATCCTTAAAAAACATCAAAGGGGAACCGAACACGATTCCCCTAATGATTAGCTATCCCAAATTATAGGAATTTCTTTATCTATTCAAATTAATCATTTAACAAAAGTAAATTACTTGATAAACGATTTATGAATATTGAATTTAGCAGTATTTAGCTCAATAGTATATAAACCAGAACTTAATGACGAAATATCAGATGAAAGAGTAGAACCATTCAAATTGATTTTTTCGGAAGACATTAGTTGCCCTGTCATATTATAAATGTTCAGTTGAGCAGAACCAAAAATTTCAGAAGGAAGAATTAAATTGATCTGATTGCCGGCAGGAACAGGATAAAGTACTACAGATTCGGAAATATTATTTTCATTAACACCTAAAATAACGCTTGAATAGTGTGCATCCCATCCATAATCCTGATTTAGGCTATCGCTGGTAAAAGTGATATACATAGCCCCGCTGTTTGCCGTTAAAACGGGTGGAAGGTTGTGTCCTGAATAAGTCCCCAATAAGGTAGATGCAGCAGAAGTTCCGTCATAGACATTTACAAAGTCTTTTCCACTTTCGGTTTGGAAATTGGTAAAAGTCAACACAACTTTATCTGCTCCGGCGGGTTGAATCAACCAGCCACATTGAGTATTGTTCCAATAAGATGAATTTCCGCTTCCATCTTCAATTTGTTTTGAAGGTTGAGTAAACGTTCTGCTACTCATACAATATGGTGCATTGTAAGGCATAATATTTACAACTGCTCCCTGGGAGGAAGTGAAATCACCATTACCGGAATTAATACTATCAACTGAGAAATAACCGTTATTTGAGCCACCCCATCCCCAATTAAAATGAAACATTGTGTCCTGATACCCATCGCAAACCCAGGCATGTCCTCCACTTGAGCCACTACCACTGTATAAAATCGGATGATGCTGATCGAGATTATCAAACAAGAGTTGTTTCCAGTTTTTATCTTCATAGGAACTCTTATTCTCATAACTAATCGTTAGACGATAGTTGAAATAATCAATCATAGCCTGAGGGACTAAAAAAGTTTGAGAACCAGATTCATAAGGACCATAATCCATATCTACTGCAACTCCGCAATCGTACATGAGGGTGGAGATAGCTTCTCTACTGGATATACTTACACCGGTAGACATTACCGACCAATTATAGTTAGTGGTGTCGAAATTGGCAGATATACTTGTGTAATAAGGATGATAATAACTATGACTTCCGGTGCCATGTGCCGGGTAGTTATAATACTTCATAATCTGTGCCATGGCAGTAGCTACACAACCAGTATAACATTTTCCGTCAGCAGGTGCTCCGGGAAAGGCGGGGCAATGATAATTAAAGCCATTATCTTGATTCCACTTTGTGGTGATAAGTGGGCTCACATTTTTGTTTGAACTTCCGGTTTTTTCTGTAGTTTCATTCAAATACATATCCCACTTCGGATGAATGGTTTTATTGCTAAGGGTTTTAGCATATTGTATTTGTTTGGAATATCCTTGCAGCCAATATTGTAAGGCTTCTTGTTTTGGATCATCAATAAATTTTCCTTCTGTTGAAAAAGCTAATACAGGAGTAACGGAATATTCAGCAGAAAGGATTATAAAACCATTGTTTCCTGCATTGAAAATATAATATAATGTATCCCCTGAATCGACTTTGCAAGAAAAGAGGGAAATTGCCTCTTTTGTTTGATTATCAGAAGTGCAATGATGAGTAAAGAAGTTGGTTGCTGTTTTTTGGGCAGCAGGATAATGAACCTGTTGCGCCGATGCCATATTTACTATGATAATGGCAATAAGAAATATAAGTTTATTTTTTTTCATAAAATAAGACAAGTTTAATAAAATAAATTAGAGTAAATAAATCGTTTAGCGTTAAGCAAATCTATGTCAGATTGCTTAAAACAAAAACGGAATTCGGGGCTATTTTAGGGTAAAATATTTTGACGTAATCGCATACGAGCAAATCATGATTTTAGAAGAAAATATCATTCTAAAACCTATTATCTCGGCCGTGTGTTGGTCTTATATCATTAAAATATAAATAAGAAAATACCCTTTAAACTCTTTTTCTTGGAGGGGGTGATAAAACATCTTTTACTACAGATGAATAGTCAATAGAATGATAATAATATTGAAGAGGGTTTCCCTCTAAATTCTGTGCAAACGATTGGGGCAGAATAAAGAAAGTAATTACTTGCTTTTTTGTAATTGAATTCGATTTCGAATTATTGCTTTGTTCTTTAACAAGTTTATCGAGATTAAGCAACAATTTGCTCTCAACATCATCGTTAAAACAATAATAATAGGTTGTATCGTGAATAGTTTTACACTTTACAATATCGTACATATTCCCATTAAATTTGAACTCTTTGCTTTCTTCAGTCCAGCGGATGTTATCCTTACCCTTTGTTGAAATCTTAATCAAACTAAGCTCGTTTTCAGGTAGATTGTTTATAATTTTCTCTTTTATTTCACTCCTGATAATAAGCTGTTCAATAGTGAAATCTAAATAAAAACCCACAATACTGTAAAGTAGAACAAAGGTCATTAATATAGAAAAGATTTTCTTCATTCAGTGTGACTGATTCATCATAAAAATATTCGTCAAAAGTAAAAAGAAATTATATTAACTATCCATTTAATTGAACTTTTATTTTTCTAATAAGCGGATATGATTAATTTTGCAAGTCCAAAATATTCTAATTATGATAAAAAGAAATATAATAATACTGGCTTTAGTTGGCTTAATTGTGAGTGCAGGCTTTAATAAGGCACCCAATTCAGCTGTAAACACTGCACCTCCGCTTTCGGGTGATTTAATAATTTTCCATGCAGGAAGCTTATCGGTGCCTATGAAAGAAATTTCGGCAGCCTTTAAAAAAGAAAATCCCGATGTCAATATAATGATGGAAGCAGCCGGCAGTGTAGAATGTGCTCGCAAAATTACCGAACTGAAAAAGCCCTGCGACATTATGGCTTCTGCTGATTATTCGGTTATTGATAAGCTGTTAATCCCTGCTTATGCTGATTGGAACATAAAATTTGCCTCCAATGAAATGGCTATAGTGTACACTGCCAAATCGAAAAGAAGCAGCGAAATAACTAAAGACAATTGGTATAAAATTATGCTGGATAAGAATGTACAAATAGGCAGAGCCGACCCCAATGCCGACCCATGTGGTTATAGGGCGGTGTTGGTTACTAAGCTGGCTGAAAAGTTTTATAAACAAAAAGAGCTTTCCAATCAGTTATTAAAAAAAGATCAGGATAATATGCGTCCGAAAGAAACCGATTTATTGGCTTTGCTTGAATCGGGAAATGTGGATTATATATTCTTATATCGTTCGGTAGCGGAACAACATAAACTTAAATATGTGTTGCTTCCCAATGAAGTGAATTTAAAAAAACCTGAGTTTGCCGACTTATATAGTAGTGTTTCAGTAGAAATTAATGGTAAAAATCCGAAAGAGAAAATTACCCAGAAGGGTGAGCCTATGGTGTATGGAGTTACTGTCCCAAAAAACGCACCCAACAAGGCAGTAGCCATCGCTTTTGTGAAGTTTATGCTCACTAAACAAAAAGGAATTGCAATTCTCGAAAAACTCGGACAACCTTCTCTAATTCCATCTCCTACCATAAGCTATGATAAAATCCCTATCGAACTAAAAGCTTTTGCATCTAAACCTAAAAAATAAACACATTATTTTCATCAAATCACATTGTTATGAGTAAAAAATTTCGTTACCAATTCAAACTAATTATTTTGTTTTATTTGCTGCCTTTGTTTGTTTTGGGGCAGAAAACAGATTATACAAAATGGAATCTAAAGGGGAAAATAAAGTCGATTAAAGAACTTTCATACACTGCAGTTGAAAAGGATGGAAAAGTCCAAAAAGATACACTGGAGTTTTATTATATGAATGAATTTAACAGCTTTGGAAATAAAATTAAAGATACAAAATATGCCTTTAATGGCAAGGTTGAGAAAAACTATGTATATGTTTTTAATAAGAATCATCAAAGAGCTGAAGAAAGTCAACTGCTTGCGGACAATAAACTGTTAAGGAAAATTTATTATACTTATGCAAAGAATGGCAGCTTATTGCAGGATAGCAGTGCGTTTGCAAGTGGGAAAACCGATAAAGTTTTCAAATATTATTATGATGATAAGGGCAATGTAATAAAAGATGAGAGTTACAACGCTGAAGGGAAATTGCAAAAAACGTTCAAACATCAATATGATGCAAATGGGAACAAGATTGAATCAATAAAGTATAATGACGCTAATGTTGCGGAAAAGAAAACCACTTTTACTTACGATAAACAGAACAATCTGATTGAGGAAGTTTCCTTCAAACCTGATAATACGCAAACAGGGAAAACCACTTATACCTATACCTACGATAAGCAAAACAACTGGATAAGCAAAACAAAATCAGTGGATGGCAAAATAGTCAACATCACTGAAAGGGTATTGGTTTATTTCGAATAATATTTTCTTAGCAATGATAAAAAGGCTTGATATCCTGAGTTTGGTATTTATTTTCCTTTCGGGATTAATGCTCCTTTTCATTATTGCTCCTCTTCTGGGGATGTTTCTTACAACCACCCCTGTTTCAATTTTCGAAACAGCTAAAGAAGCTGAAGTTCAAAAAAGTATTTGGCTTACTATATCCACATCTATTGCCGCTACGCTATTGTTTTCTGTAGCTGCCATTCCTCTGGCTTATGTATTGGCTCGAAAGCGATTTCCGCTGCGCAAAATAATAATGGGAATTATCAATATCCCCGTTATCATTCCACATTCTGCTGCAGGAATTGCTTTATTAGGAGTGATTTCAAGAGATACCCTAATGGGGAAAACTGCAGAGAGTTTAGGTTTTAGCTTTGTAAATAAACCTGCAGGAATCATTGTAGCTATGGCGTTTGTAAGTATTCCTTATCTTATAAATGCCGCTATTGATGGTTTTTCGGCTGTTCCCGAAAGGCTTGAAAAGGTTGCGCTAACCCTGGGCGCCACTAAAGCAAGAGTATTCTTTAGTATATCTTTACCTTTGGCATGGCGAAATATTCTGACAGGTCTTATTATGATGTGGGGAAGAGGATTGAGTGAATTTGGTGCGGTCATCATCATTGCCTACCATCCGATGATCACTCCTGTAATGATATTTGAACGATTCAATTCGTATGGTTTAGAATATACTAAGCCTGTTACAGTATTGTTTATCTGTATCTGTCTACTCATTTTTATTGCAATGAATCTGATTTCAAAAAAAAGAAGAAATGCTGAGATTAGAGAATATAAATAAAAAACTGGGAGAGTTTAAGCTCACAAACATCAACCTTAGGGTTGAAAAAGGTGATTATTTTACTTTAATAGGACAATCGGGAGCTGGCAAATCGATGTTGCTCGAAATTATTACGGGCATTGTGCATCCTGACAGTGGAAATGTATTTATTCATGGAAAAAACATGAATAGAATACCTATTCAAAAAAGAAACATCGGAATCGTATATCAGAAACCCACACTTTTTCCACACATGACGGTGTTTGATAATATTGCATATCCTTTGAAAGGGAAAAAGCATAAGAAAAATGAAATAAAAAAGGAAGTATATCAACTTGCTAAAGAGACTGATATTACCCATATCCTTCATCGAAAGATCGATAATTTATCGGGAGGTGAAATACAGCGAGCCACCATTGCCCGCACCTTAGCCACAAAACCAACTATTCTTTTGCTCGACGAACCTTTGTCTTTTCT
>CAIXTV010000197.1 GCA_903922465.1 uncultured bacterium | reverse complement strand
CTGTATGTCTTCAAAATTAATTGGACAAAATATATAAAAAGAACTTAGATAGATTGATTAAATTAAATAATTAAAAGAACAAAACAAATAAATAAATATAGCCAGCAATATTGCATAAAATTTTGAGTTTTTTTAGGCATTTCTGGTCTGAAGAAAAATAACAATTAAGAAGTTAGTGCATAATTCAAATTCTGCATTTTCCTATAAATCATAGTCTGCATTTTAATCCTACTTCTCATAGTTTCAATCTCCTTTGATTTGCCATTATATACATCAACAGGTCTCATATTATTGATACCTTCATGGTAACGTTCATTATTATAGTAATCAATGAACTTGCCGATTTCGTATTCTAAGTCCTGAGGCAGAAAATACTTATCCAAGAGAATCACATTCTTCATAGAACGATGGTATCTCTCGATTTTACCTTGAGTCTGAGGATGATAAGGAGCACCTCTAGTATGTTCCATACCTTTTTCTGCAAGGTATTCCCTAAGCTCCGAAGAAAGATAACAAGGCCCATTGTCAGTCAAAAGTCTAGGTTTAAGCCTTAATTTGACTTTTTCAGCACCAGTAGCTTTCAAAGCCATGTCAAGCACATCAATAACATCACTGGCAGTCATAGAAGTAAACAGTTTCCAGCTAACGATATATCTGGAGTAATCATCAAGAACAGAAGCCAGATAATACCAACCCCAGCCTTCGATTTTGAAGTAAGTAAAATCAGTCTGCAAAAGCTCAAGAACCCTTGTCGTTGGGCGAGTGAACTTATCTTTAGCCAATATAACTACAAATGCAGGACTTGTAATAAGATCATAAGCCTTCAATATTCTATAAACGCTGGATTCAGATATATAATATCCTTCTTCATCGGTTATCTTCCAAGCAAGCTCTCTCGGCGTAAGTATAGGTAAATCAATAGCTTTGTCGACGATTTTCTTTTTTTCACATTCAGGAATTTTATTCCAGAACCTTTTGGGTCCAGATTTCTGATCAGCAAGACCATCATAACCATCTTTTAAATAATTACGATACCAGGCATAAAAGGTAGAGCGGTTAATCTGCAATTCATCTAACGTCCTTCTAGCGCTAAGACTTGACTCTTCAACCAATCTAATAATTTCCATTTTTTCTGCTTGGGAGTATCTCATTAATCTTCCCACCCTTGATCCAAGCCATGCAAGCTTTTTTTTAGAACACGGTTCTTCAGACTAAGTTCAGCAACTAGTTCTTTAAGTTGGTTGTTTTCCTTTCTCATGTCGCCTACTTCGCTACTCGTTGCTTCTCTGGTTATGTCACCATTGAGACGTTTCTTGCCAGCTTCGAGGAAGTCTTTACTCCATTTATAGTAAATATTCGGGTTGACACCTTCTCGCCTGCAAAGAGCCATTATTGATGTTTCACCTCTCATTCCTTCGAGGACAATGCGGATTTTTTCTTCGGCATTATATCTTTTGCCTGTATGTCGTTTTATATCTCTAACGACACTTTCGATTTGATTTTTAGTTTCCATTTTTATTCATTACCTTTCGTTTTTTGGGTAACATTGTTTATGAAAACTATCTAACTACTTTTATGCCATTTTGGTATGGTTAATTCTGAAGGGGTACAT
>CAIXTV010000196.1 GCA_903922465.1 uncultured bacterium | reverse complement strand
TAAGTATCACAATAAACTCTATAAACGAGGTTCCAATTGCAATAAATGATATAACTTCAACTTTCTCAGACACACCAGTTAGCGGAAGCGCACAAAACAATGATACTCCAAGTGGTGATGGAGGCAATGTTTGGAGTTTAATAGGAATAAATGGTGGTGCGTTGCATGGTACTGTCACTATGAATAATGCTGGAAATTATACTTACACACCCGCTTTATATTACTTAGGAACTGATATGTTTACCTATCATGTTTGTGATGCCGAAAATGACTGTTCAACAGCAACTGTCAGCCTGACTATAACAAATACATGTGATTCTAATGTATATGTAACTAATGTTTTAGATGATGGTATAAATTCACTACGTTGGGCTCTTAGCAGGGTGTGTAATAATGGAGTTATTCATTTTGATTGTAGTCTTGATGGAAAAATCATTCTTTTAACATCGGGAACACTTTCGATAAATAAGAATATTACTTTCGATAATTGCTGTCATAATTCAGGTATAACTATCTCAGGCATTGGCGATGTAATCACTATTAATCCAGTCAAATCACTTACTTTATCTTGTTGTAGTAAATTCACTGTATCAGGCTTCATAAGGAATAATGCAGGCGTTTCTGGTTTGGTTTTATCGTGTGGTGGATCATTTATATATGATAATTGCAATTTAACTGCAACTGTTAAGCGCTATCTGAACAATGGATGGCATTTGTTTGGATCTCCTTTTAATTCAAATGCAGGAGCAACTCTTGCTAATATTACTCCTGCTGGAGGAAGCACACAATTGAAGCCCTATACCAATGGAAGTAATTGGCAAGCAAATGTAACTTCACCCGTATTTGCTTTACAACCTGGGGTTGGCTATGCTGTATATCCAAATAAAGCAGTTAACACTTCACTTTCGGGCACTTTGTTTTGTACTACCTGTTTAAATACGCTCTCTTTGGTTTACAACGGCACTTTGGCAACTCAAAGTTGGAATCTGGTTGCGAATCCATATACATCGTATTTGAATTGGAATTTGTTAGGAAAAACCAATATAAGCACTACTTTGTATTTGTGGGATAACACATTATTCCCAAACCTTGCACCTATTACTACAACTACTTATTTCAGGACCTTTAATTCGACTAATGGGGTTGGAGTTCCGGCAGGAACCCTACCTTATATTGCTCCTTTACAAGGGTTCTTTGTAAAAGCGAACTACACTTCACCAAAGCTTTCTTTCCCTCCCACTGCTCGAACACATAGTACTGCTAATTTCTATAAGGATGCCTCTAATACAGAAATATTATTGCGTTTGAAAACAGAAACAGAAACAGCTTCTGATGAATTGGTGGTTTGTAAGAATGTTGAATCAAAGAATGCTTTTGAAGAGTTTGACTCTGAAAAAATGTTTAATGATTTGCCTATAGAAATGTATACTCAAACTTCAACTGGGGAAAAGCTTATTATTAACACCATTGATAATACCAATACAGTGATTCCTATTGGAATTAATATTTCAAACGGATCGAAAGCAAAGATTACTGCTTTTGGATTGGAAAGCAATGAACAGGTATACTTAGAAGATAGAATGAAAGGCAAATTAATAAGTCTTTCAGAAAACACTTCTTATGAATTCGATTTTACTTCAGAAGCAATTGTAGGCAGATTCTTTATTCGCTTTGGGAACATGAATAATTCAATAATTAATTCAGATGTAAAAGTGTATGAAAGCAATGATCAACTTAATATTATTGCACAAACAGGAGAAGAAATACAAGAAGTTGAAGTTTATTCATTAAACGGAGCTTGTGTTTTCAAATCGAACACTAAAGGCAATGTGTTTAATGCTAAATTAAATTTATCGGCAGCAATGTATTTGGTTAGAGTGAAAACTTCAATTTCTACACAGAACATTAAAGTAAGCTGGGAATAAAACCTTAATTTTGTTTTTTTAAAGGCCCGTATCTTATTGATGCGGGCCTTTTTTATTTTCATAAAGTAAAGAGTAATGTGATCATTTCTTTAGGGATAGAATTATCAAGAAAAAAAACCTTTTTTCGGCGTAATAGACAAAATAGTTGGTGACACCCATCCAAAACCATTATTATATCTAGCTTTGGAGCATTTTGAAAGTTATGAATAAAAAGTTGTATTAATTGTGGTTCAAAAATCACACAAAAATATGGTCTTC
>CAIXTV010000195.1 GCA_903922465.1 uncultured bacterium | reverse complement strand
TACAGAAGTTTGCTATATATGTCCTTAGCCTAGGGGGTATATATACAGAAGTTTGCTATATATGTCCTTAGCCTAGGGGATATATATACAGAAGTTTGCTATATATGTCCTTAGCCTAGGGGATATATATACAGAAGTTTGTAATAGCTATCCTTAATCTACTTTATATATAGGTAGAAGTATGAAATAGCATCCAGTATTCTACTTTATATATATGCCGATGTATGTAACAGTACTACTTAATCTACTATATAGATATGCACCTGTTTGTAATAGCATTAATTAATGTACTTCATCGCAGTTCACACATAGGACATTCGATAAAGCTATGTATTTGATTGTATTGACATTATAATGACATCAAATCAATACCTTCATCTATAATTTCTCGTCTTTCTGACACATAATCACTTTTAACATTTTTTAACAGTCCATATCCATAAATTTGATGTACCTTCGGTGCCTTTAATATACATAATTATTTGTCATGGTTAATCTAGAAATATTTTTCACAAATCAGTTTTCGGATTTAAGAATATCCTTTGAAAACAAGAAGCTAGGAAGCGAAGCTCACATTGGTTTATTAACTTCACAGAACACCAATCATCAATACGACGCTATGATTGCCGCCATGGTTAGCAAGCATAATGATTTCTTTGGTGAAATAACCGACATTAAGGTTAAATTGGGCATTCAGAAAACCCAAACCGAAATGGTTGATGATATCATTACTAACTTCATCGGCAGAAGCAGCCGTTTAAATTTTTATTTTATTTCAACTGAATTAATAAAGTCACCTTTATATCAAACCTTCTTTCCTGAAGGAGTTACAGCCATTACCCAAAAGACCAATAAAGGTAATGTTGAAAGTAATATTGGTTTATTAGTTGATGCTATCACGGCTCACACAACCGAAGCTGGTGGGCCAAGCGTATTGGCTGAATTTGAAGGATTTCAGACCGACTATGCTAATTCACGTCTATTACAAACAACTGCTAAGGGCAACACACAAGGAGCCCGCACCGACCGCGACGAAGCGGAAGCTGACTGGGCCAATCAGATGTTTGATGACTTACTAACTTTGGCAAAGGAATTCAAGGGGCAAACCTTTAAGATGAAGGACTTTTTTGATCAAAAGTATTTCCGTCCTTCTGATAATGCAAGCGCCGATCATAAAGGCAAACTTGTTGGTCTCATTACCCGCTCAGGCAGTGGCTTGGCTGAACCTGGCGTAAAAGTGCATGTGATTGAAGGAAATATAGCAAATGCCTACTCTAAGGATGACGGCACCTACATGACTCGTAAGCTGGAAAATGGCTTTTATAAGGTTCAGTTCAGCAAAGCAGGTTTTATAACTAAGGAAGTCACTGTAGAGATATTGGGTGGAGGAGAAATCACAACCTTAGATGTAGTGCTGGTGATGGCCTAAGCAAAGCCTCCTTTTCCATAATCACAGCCGCTCTATACAAATTGCCCTCAATCTGGGAGGCAAATGAATCATGCTTTTACCATACAACATCCTCTCAATTTGTTGATTTACTTAGGTCTATGGCTATGTTATACTATAAAATGAGCGTAAAGATGTAGGTGCTTAAGAAATTAAATTCTTAATGATGATGTAGGGAAAAGATATCAACTTATATCAATAAGAAATAGCCATAATAAACAAAGCCGTTATGTTGTATGATCATTGCATTTAAACAATCATCCTACCGCAAACGGCTTTGTTTTCAATATTTTCAAAACGATATAGGACTCGATGGGGACTTATAACTTATTAAGCACTAAGCCTCCAAAGCCATCAATCGCTTTTCATTTCAATTTATGCAAGCTTACGATTGCAGCATTGCAATTAGCTTACAGGCATAAAATCAGGCTAGCTTAGTCCTTCATAAACTTAGTAATCACCCTGTTTTTAGTGTTGCTTATCTTCACAATATATAATCCTTTCGATAAAGCTTCCACGTTTAGCTCAGTTCTAACATCCTGAATGGCTTGCTGTAGAACAAGTTGCCCCTGTGTGTCATAAATCATAAGCATGGCGTTTTGCACATCCGAAAACTTCTGCAAATCGATAGTAAGCCTATCCTTGGCGGGATTAGGATACAAACCTATGGCGCTATTCTGATTAATGTCATTGACTGAAGCAATCACTGCCACAGTCGATTCGGCACCGGTAACGATTTCCTGTTTACCTTGGGCAATAAAAGCAACTATATGTAAATTGTTAATATTCAGAGCAACGCTGTTGAGATTTTCGGGCAAAGCATAGGTGTAGGTCTTTTGGAAATTAGAGCCGGCAGTGGTAGTGGCGATGGTGTCACCCCATTGACCTGTAAGCAAATGGCGTAGCATATGCATGTGAACATATTGCCCGGTTGAGGTCACCTGAGCCGGATTCCATGTCGAGCCACCTGTTTGAGGCCCAATCAAACTATCCTGAATCAGCGCGACATTCATCAAGTTAATTGCGGGGGCATTGCTATAGTAATTTGCATTTACGGTAACCGTGAGAAGCCTTGTCCATTGCCCAATACTTGCCGTTACGGTCATGCCCGTGTAAGTAGGTGTGGCAAGAATTTCGTTTCCATCAGCAACCCAGCTGCCTCTGTCCAAAGCTGTTGCAGTAGCAGAGCCGAAAAGATGACGGTTAATGGTGCCCGATGGATAACCTGCCAATGCCGTTTGATTAGCCAAAGCATCCCCAAAAGCAGTTCTGAAATCAGGCTCGCCAGCACTTGGCACGGCATATCCACCCTGATGAATATTAATCAAGAATACATCATTAGGATGCAGGGCCTTGTAATCGTTGGCACGTTTGTGTCCATCGGGGCAATACTGACAATGAATGCCTGTATATTCTTCAAGCACAACCTTTTTCATCACCAAAGTGCTCACCGTATTGACTACTTTAGTGATGGTATCGCTAATAAAAGTAGGGTCACCATTCACATTCGAAGCCCATAACTTCACCGTAAAGGAAGCAATGGTCGTGGGTGTCCATTGATTAGCATGCGAATAAGCATAAGAAGCATAAGAGGCAATGTTTACACCACTAATGTTTTGTGTAACAGGAGCTCCTCCATCAATCGTATAATTTAAATCGAAGGAAGTAACAACCGTGGTACCGATATTCTTTAAGGTTCCCGATAAGGTTTTGGGAGTATTGACCAAGGTGTAATTTTGTAAGTTAAGAGTACTAACGGTCAAGCCCTTCAGTGGAGCGAATGTTGAAGAAAGGTCGACACCCCACATGATTTTTCCTTGCGATAATCCACCAAGAGTAGTGGTGCCACTTATCAGATTGGTTTTCTGATATAAGCCACCCGAAGAAACAGCTGCAATAGCAGGAATATCAGTTGATAAATCGTGAAACAAGCCCGTCATTTGCTTGCTTGAAATCCTCACCTGAATCAAATCATTAGCATTGCCTGTGCTTGCTTGTGAATATAACCATAAATAGGGTCCTCCTGCGGTCACATTATCATAAGCCGAGCCCGAAATACTTGCAGTACCTAGGTTAGCATAAGGAATAGAATCTAAGAAAACCCCCGTCATACTGTACAACCTAGGGCCTTGAGTGTTCCATGGCCCTACCCATAAACCACCTAAACCACCGTCGGCAGTGGGATCATAGGCAATATGACGTACGGCAAAACCTACAGGCAGGGTAATGGCAGAAACTATGGCTTTGGCAGTAAAATCCATTTTATAGATAATGTTACTGTTAGTGCCTCCATAAAAGAATTGACCATCATAAGCAAGGTCTCTAATTCCGCTTCCTGCCGGGAAAGCTGGAGTTCCGGTAAGAGCAAAGCTATCAGCAACAGCACCGGCCGTAGTCAATTTGTAAAATTTATTGCTTGCCCATTTTGATAGATAAACGTAATTGCTGTCAGCTTCTGCGCCATAAGTCCCAGGCCCCCAAACCGCTGAGGCAATATCAGGTGCAAACTGGACAGTCCATCCAGTGCTTTTCACCTTTAAATGATTTGGATTAAGATAATTAACCGATGGATCTTGTTCTGTATTTTGTGCAAAAACACTTGCCAAAAACATCGATAGGATAAAAACGAAAGTAAAATTTTTCATGCAATTAATTGAATTTGATTAATATTAATACGTAAGAATTGAGAACAAAATTAATATTAATAATTTATATCTACCAAGAATATTTCATAAAAATCGCGATGAAGCATGAAAAGGCTTTTATATACTTATCCACTCCCTTCGGTAAGTCCAAACATTATTTCATTTTGGGCCTCTCCCCTCCTATTTCTCCCCCGGCTTTATCTATCGATTTCATACCCTCCATTCAACTACTATATTAATAAGGATCGACTTAAATTGACAACAATTATCAGAGCTTATCACATAGAGGTGAATTCCTTAGGCAATGCAAGCATTCATCACAGTGTATGCCGATTTGAGTTTAAAGATTAAAATTGCATTATTATGGAAATGATTACAAACTTGCATTTAGCCAGACTATTTCAAACCGATAGCCTTATTCTAAATTGGGGGAAAACTAACTTTTACTTCATTTCAAGCGTAAACCCTGCCTGCATAAACTTGCTTACTTCCGTTACGAAGGAGAGAACCAAATCGCCCTTTTCAAGCTTCTCTTCGCGCATGATTTTATCGATACAAATCAACACCATTGGAGGGCCTGCATAACCCATAGCCGACATTTTAGTATACAAGCTTTCACGATGGATGTTCAGTTGCTGACATTCATCCATAATGAGTTCCGAAATGTGTTTCGATGGAAAGTTTACTTGAAAGAACTTAAGTTTCCCTACATCTATTCCATAGATATCAATCATTCGCTTCAAGCCTTTATAAAATACCGTCCCGTCAGCATCGTGAAAATGCTCGCGCAACTCCTCCTGGAACATTTGAGCAAGATGATGATAACCTTTCTCAAATTCATCCTTAGGATTCATCCAATAAGCCGGGCGGCGATTCTTCATGGCTGAAGGTTTCATCCCTCCAATCGACTCTATATGGGCATTGGCAATAAACAGCCCATCCGTTTCTGTTTCGCTGGCTTGCACTACCATCGCACCGGCTCCATCGCAAAGGAAATACCTCAGAAACAACTCTTCCTTCGTAACTATGGGCTGATTATAGTAATCTGCCCTAAGTTCCGACGACGAAATATTTGACGAAACCACTAGGGCATTTTTCGCCCTTCCGTTTTTTATAAAATCATGAGCAATCAGCACTGCTTTATACGCCGAGGTGCAATTGGCATGTATCGAAATCTCCTGACAATGCTCAATCCCTAAGCCTTCCTGTATCCTCACCGAAGCCGTTGGCATTTGATGTTGATGTGGACTTCCATACACAATTAAATCTATTTCATTGGCTTGTATGCCTGCCATTTCCAGAGCTTTCCGGGAAGCTTTAACACCCATGGTCACATTGTCGTCGGTATATTGACGAGTAATGGGATCGATGGCATAATGGTAAAACTCCACTTCCAGCATTTCCTTCATCAGATTTTTCATGCGACCAAGCCATCCTTGTATTTTTCTTGGAGCTTCTGTCATCTCGCCAAGTATTGCATCCACTTCGTCTATCGAAATGGCTTTCCCCGGCAAATAGGTTCCGGTTCCAGTTATTTTGGGATATATGTTTAGGGAGTTCATAAAAATCTTTGTTTATAAAAAGGGATGTTTCGGTGTGAATAAGCATCAGCAATCTGCCTGATAAATTCGAGGGAAAAGTCTATTAATTCCTTTTTAGTTATAATTTTATCTACAATCTGCAGCGATAAAGCTTCTTCAGCCATAATTGAATTTCCAGAAAGCATCATTTCCATTGCCTTTGCCCTTCCAAGCAATTCAGTTAATCGTTGAGTGCCACCACAACCAGGCATTAGGTCAAAGGTCACCTCTGGCAAGCCCAAAATAGCTTCGTGTGATGAAAAACGAAAGTGCGAAAACATTACCATCTCAAAAGCCGAACCAAGACAAATCCCCTTAATTGCCGAAACAACAGGAATGGGCAATTTGTAGATATTCAAAAACGATCGGTTGTTTATTGATAAACGCTCAAACATAATATTTTCCGATTCACTTTCTTTAGCTGAAGAATCAATAATATCACTAAGCTCAGCCCCCGACGAAAAGTGACGACCTTTGCCATATATCAACAAGGCTTTTAAATCTGATTGAGGGATAATATTAGAAGTGAGATGGTCGAGTTCTTCGAAAAACAGTAAATTCATTCTGTTGGTAGGGGGTTGATTCAGTACCAAATGCCCAACGTCATCTTCAATATGCCAATCGATGGTTGTATACATTATATTGGCAAAGCTTTAACACCCTCAATCACAAAGGCTGCAGCAAAACGACTTGTATGCGAAAGTGAAATACTATAGTTTGAAAAATCAATAGGATCATCCTTTGAAGCGCTTTGCAAATAGGGCTTTCCCTTTTCATCATTCAAGATTTCAATTCTATCAAATTCTATTGGAAAATGAAGTTTATTAATTAAACAATCTTTGGCGGCCCAACGTGCAGCAAGTCCTTGCATAGCATCTTTTCGTAAATATAAATCTAATTCTGTTTGCGAAAAACAACTTTCAAACTCTCCGGTTACAACAAAGGAATCCTCAAAGTCCTTTATCTTAATAATGCTATAGGCTTGCTGTATCATAAAATCACAAGACCTTAGAGGTTAGCATTAATAGCCAACTTACAGAAAAGCCGGGTTTCTTTTTCAAGAGCTTGCTCTAAAGGCAACTTCCCCGAATTCATTATCGATTGAACGATGGCTTCAATCACATAACGAGGCCTATCCTTCACCAATTGAGTAAGCATTTGAACAGAAAAATCTATCACTTCTTTTTGTGGAACAATATAATCGATAATATGCATAGACTTTGCTTTTTGAGCATCAATTGTATTTCCAGAAAGCAGCAATTGCAATGCATCTGACACACCAGCTAAAAGGGGTAACTTAACTGCACCTCCCAAACCAGGCATTAGCTGATGATTAATTTCGGGGAATGCAAACAAAGCATTTTCTGAACACACGCGAATATGAGCAGACAAAGCAATTTCAAACCCTCCGCCAAAACATATACCCTTAATTGCAGCAACAACCGGCAAATTAGAGTTCTCTATGATGCTTAAAAGTTTCTTTCCATAAGTTAAACTCTTGCTGAGTTCTTCAGGGAATAAAGACAAGCTTTTTAAGTTTTCCAAATCAGCACCTGCTGAAAAATGCCTGCCATTGCCTGTAATTACAATTCCCTTGATTTCCTGCATTTGTAAAAAGGAAACCAGTGCATCTTCATCAATAAAATCAGGAGTAGGAATAAAATTCTGTGGAGGATTATTCAGCGTAATAATCCCCAGACAGTCCTGAAGTTCCATCTTTAGAAAATCATTCCTTTTCATTTGCACTTTCAATAATAAATTGATTAAAGCAATGAGGAATATCTCGTGCGCTTCGGTCGTTACGGTCGAGAAATAGCGTCTTAAAACTTGCCTTGGCTACAAGCAAACCATTTGCTTGATTAAGGGTGTGTTGTCTGAAGATGAGATAAGGCTCTTTGCGAAGAAGCTGGGTGTTTATTATAAGTTCCTCAAACATTTTCGCCTCCCTTGCATAGCGTATATTTACTTCTGTTACTACTAGAATTAAATTGTCGGCTATAAGTTTTTCCAGTAACTTATGTTTATGAAAAAACTCCCAGCGAGCTTGTTCGAAATGATTCAGATAAACAGCATTGTTCAAATGGTTATACGAATCGAGTTCGTATCCTCTCACCGTTAAATGATATGTATCCGTCATTTAATTTAGCTTATTAAAGCATGTAGTTGTTCTTTGCTAAGTTTTTCCCACTGTGGATTTTCAAATTTTGTACCATTCCAATGAAGTTTAATATGATACAGGCTTTCTTCGTAAAAAACCAACTTTGAGCCTTTATCAGGTACATGTTCAATGAAATACACTTTTTCATGTGACAGGTTGAATTCGTCACAAACCGATTGTGCAAGTTTTGCATTGCAATCGGTTATTGAAGACCCAGGGTTATCGGTAAACAATTCGGTAGCTATAATATAGCAAACATCATCTTTGCGAACAATCTTCAGTCCACAGCGAGAAGGGGTATCCCATAAACCCTTAAAATCATAAAAGGTATCAACGTAGTCGAGCTTATAAGCCATAGCTTTTATCTTAGATATTTTAGTTGTTACGTTTAATTTCTTTTCCAAAACTGGAAGTAGCCATATTGTGTCTACGATGACGGAAGGTTCCATCTGCAATTTCTTTTTGCACTACTTTGCTGAATAGTTTAAACATTTTCTCAGTCTGAGATTCTTCTTTATAGAAGGTATCCCATGCATAATGATACAATTCCTGTAAACGTTCTGGCGACATATGTTTGGGTTGAATCACAACCTTGCCGGCATTAAACTGATTCCAATTGTAATGAAGGATGCGGTTTTCTTTTCTCATATCATCAAATGTTTTGGTATGAGGAAAAGGCGTAAGAACTGTAAATTCAGCTAAATCCAAATCAATTTCCAGCAAGAAATCCACCAGTCGTTTAATATCATCTTCAGTTTGATTATCCATTCCCAATAAGATTGTTCCTTCCACAGCAATTCCATGATCGTGATAGCGCTTAACACGTTCGCGTATAAAATCGGAAGTGTCAAAAATGGCTTGATATACAAACCAGGCTCCTGCCTGGGCAGCAAGATCCAATACTTCAGGTTTGTCTTCAATTGTATGACTACACCATTTTTTCTTGAGAGGAATCATTTCTTTGAATAAATCCATCTCCCATTGTTTATCTTGCGCCAATGAATTATCCACAATAAACAAGCGATTATTATCAATGGTTTCGAGTTCTTCAATGGCTTTTTCAATTGGTCTAGGCCTGAAACAACGACCTCCAAGATAAGAAACAGCGCAAGGGTAACAATTGAACTTACAACCTCTAGAAGCATGGAACAGATCCACCATGCGAACTCCTTTATGGTAATACAAATCTTTTTTAAGAATATCACGACGGGCAGGACCAATCAGGGTAATATCAGGATGTTTCCCCATGAAATTATATACCTTTTGAAGTTTATTGTTCTTGAAATCTTCGAACACTTGCTCCATTCGGGTTTCGGCTTCACCAAGAAAGATGGAATCGGCATGCTCCATAGTTTCCTCAGCATGAAGCATGGTGGAAATGCCTCCAAAGATTACTTTTTTCCCTCTTCTGCGATATTCGTCGGCAATTTCCCAACCACGCATAATCTGGGTGGTAAGCATCATCGATATTCCAACAAAGTCAACTGAATCATCGTAAACGAGTTCTTCAACATTTTCGTCGGTAAATTCTACATCCACATCAGGAGGCAAAGCCGCAGCGAAAACTACTGGTCCGTGAGGAGGGAGATTAAAAATAGTCTGTCCTTCAAGTTTTTCCCATTTGGGATATATTAAACGAAATTTTATCATTGATGTATTTAGTTGGTTTTGTGTTTTTTGATTTGGTGAATTTTCTTTATTATGTTATCGCGATCGGTGGTTTTCTCAAACTCTTTGGTTAATGATTTTTCATAATATTCAATAGCTTTAGGATAATCTTTATTCATTTCAAAGAAATTGCCTAAAGTAACATAAGTACTGAAGTACTCAGGATTTTGCAAGGCAAAATATTGAACAATTGCAGTGTCTAGCATTACAGGGTTCTTTTCCTTAGTGAATTTTCTGATGACCGCTCCAAGGTATTTATATCGTAAAAACTGAAGATATTCTTTAGAATATAAAAATGTGTCTGCAGGAATAAGCAAGTTTTTCTCATAAATCTCTTGTTTCTTTTTCAAGGGGGCAAAATTACTAAAAATCTTGTTCAAGTCATAGGGAATATAACAACCTAATTGAAAAGGGGCTGTTGAGACCCATACAAGGCGCTTTTCGGGAACAAAAATTACTGAATGATGAGCGATTAATTGATTAATGGCTTTCTCATTTCCCAGTCCAATATTTCGGTTGTGCAATCCTTCTTTATTGCGCAAGATAGATGCTACATTATCAACGCTTAATTTTGGGGAAGAATGAATCAGTTCCTCAACTCTTTGATATCGATAATAGGATGCAGCGGTTTTTATGTTTTCAATATTCAGGGGATCATTCTTAAATTCGTCGCTTTGGAAATAATTGCTGCAAATTTGATAATTTGTTTTGGGATAAACGATGCCAATCTTAGTTGGTGACTTTTCAATAATCGCAACTGTTTTCTCAGATGCAGAACCTATTAAGATGGATTCGGAAACAAAGGTTTGTCTGCTTTTTGCTATGGCAATTGCTTGGGGGATATTGGCAGCGTATTGCAATATTTCTCTTGCCAATAAAGAAATAGGGGTGTAAGCTGTAAAAGGCACATCCGATTTTGCCGCATTAATACTTACCGTGAGACCCTGCATATTCATACCTGAAACGGCACCCAGCATACCGGCCCATCCTACATACATAAAAGGGTAACCGCTATCGGGCTTAAAGAAGCATACGATCTTATTCTTTGAAAATTCATCCCCTGCATAAAAATCAAAATTTCTACCAATTATCAATGTGCTGTCTGAAGTTTTGTCATTCCATGCAGCAAAAGAAGTGCAGCCAACAATCTTGTAATCTTGCAAAGCATGACCTATGTCATGAGCGGCATGGTAGTTCAAAGTGCGTTCATAGCCATTACCAATAAACTCATATTCGCTGGGAGTGGATAGGGATAAGCCATATATTTCTTCGAGATATTCCTTGGAAATGTGTTTATCAATATTTCGATTAAACCAATAAATAAAATACTTCAATATTCTGAGAAAAACTTTTGAAGGAACCAATTGATTAATTTGTTTAAAGAAAACATCTTCCTGAAATTTGAGTAGCTCTTTACACAATTTGCCGGCATACACTCCTCTTTCAAAAGGCTTTCCTTGAATATACATTTCCCAAAGTCCGGTTTCACTCTTTTTCAACCAACAACTATCAATACAATAAAAATCTTTATCGGGCATAGTCCGAACAGCGTTTAAAGCAGACTTATCTTTTATATCTGGTGGATGCAAACGAATGAAAACCCCAAAATACAAACCCATTAAAAGGAAGAGTATTAGGATTGAAGAAAAAACAATTAGAAGGCGTTTTCTGATTTTCTTTTTAGCCATGTTTCACTTTGTTTAAAAGGTAATCGAAGCCAATAAATTCAGATGCTGTTAAAAAGGCGCTTAACGTAACTCCTAAAGCACCATGCAATTTAATGTTTTGTCCTGTAAGAAAAAGGTTTTCTAATTTGGTTTTGCTAGAAATATAAGATGCATTCATGTTTCTTTCGACGCCATACATGGCTCCTTCGGGAGTACCAGTGTAATCTCTCCATGTTAATGGGGTTGAAGCAAAAGAAAAATCAATATTATCTTTCAGTTGAGGGTACTTCTCACATGCCATTTGTATCAAATGTTCAGAAATACGATGTTTAAGCTCTTCGTATTCGTCTCCTCTTTTTCCAACATGGGTATCATTCCAATCTGAGAATCGGTTGATATCCATATAGCTCATTATTTTAATCGAACTGGAATAATTATCGCTTCCTGAGTTATATGGAGTATACAGCATGCAAGATGAAGGCAGGGGATTTGGAGATATATTTAGATCTTTCCAAATATCATCGCCTTTATGGATATAAAGATTATGATTTAGATAAGGGAAAGTGTTCTTTTTTGGAATAAGATAAACTGAAAAGGAAGAAATGGTATTCTGCAAATCAAGAAGCCGGTTTCGATAGTTTTTGCGGATGCTTCCTTCATCAATCATTTTCATTGTTAATGATGGATGGATGGCTGAGATAAAGGCATCACTAGTGATTTCTTCTCCATTCTTAAGTATTATAGATATTACTTTTGAATCTTTCACATTCATAACAAGCACTTCGCTTTGGGTATGAATTTCTCCACCATTTTGTTTTATAGCTTCAGTCAAAAGTTCTGCTAATTGATTACTACTATCAGTAAATTTCCAGGCACTTTGAATAAAGCTATACTGAATAATTGCATGAATATAAGCAGGTGTAGTTTCAGGATGACCTGCATATAGAAAATGATTTCCAGCAAGGACCTGCTTTAAGGTTTCATCTTTAGTTATTGAATTTAATAAAGTTGCTAAAGAGATTTCTTGACTTGTTGATTCCGATGAAGAGGATTTATTGAAAGAAAGCATTTTAAAACCATTCCAGAAATCTTGCAGGTATTTCCCATATTTGATTAAACCTACTTTTTCATTTGGAAAGAACTCGAGCAAGCGATCAATAAACAATTGAAGGGACATAGCAAAAGGATACTCTTTATTTTGGAAACGAATGATATCGAAAGCCGATTCATCCATTCGCTTGAGTTTAAGCTTTGGCATGATGCCAAGGTAACTAAAATAGGTATTTAGGCTTTGTCCTTCGTCTAAACTTCCGGCATAATGCATGCCGGTATCAAAAACATTCCCATTTTTA
The DNA here is from genome assembly GCA_903922465.1 of uncultured bacterium. Classification (GTDB taxonomy): domain Bacteria; phylum Bacteroidota; class Bacteroidia; order Bacteroidales; family CAIXTV01; genus CAIXTV01. The sequence goes on along the minus strand of CAIXTV010000195.1, from coordinate 17,375 downwards.
GTGAAAGATTGAAGATTTCCCCCGCATTGTTTTTGCTTCTCAACAACACTTACCTTAAATCCTTCTTTTGAAAGCACCAAAGCACACACCAATCCTCCTAAACCTCCTCCAATGATAGTGATGTGTTTTTGACTGGGCATTCTATTTAAAGTTTTTTAAAAACATATAACACATTAGAGTTGTATTTTGTTGTATCAATCAATTCGAAGTGAGCATTTAGGTCCTTTGCCAGGTTTTCGAAAGAAGAGCGGGAATTAAAGAAGAGTTTATTGTACTTAGCTTGATTAAATCCGAAGCGGGTGGAGAAAAACTCAGATACTTTGGTGCCAAAATGGCGACTTGAATATTCAATATTGGCATCCCTAATGATAATTTTTCCCTGAGGATTCAGATGTTCCCAACAAAGACGGATGAGGGCTAATTGTTTATCTTCGGGAATGTAATGCAACATGTCACTAATAATAAAAACATCTTTTGGACTCATAGAATAAGTTTCGGCATCGCCCTGATAAAAGGCAATTTGCTCAGTTTTATCTTTACAGTGATTGGCAATAGTAATCTTTTCTTCATCATAATCGAAGCCTTCGATGTTCCTGTCTTTTGACAAATAAGAAAGCATATACGTCATAAAACCATAGCCGCAACCTACATCCATAATGCTTGCTTTCAGAGGAATTAACTGATGAAACAATTCATAATCTTTTTCAAGATGGATTTTAACTCTTAAGTATTTTTCGATTACGCTTCCTTTATAAGTATAATTGGAAAGCAGCCTGCTTCTATAGTATGCAGGATATTGATATTCTGCATTCATTTCGGCAAATTCCTTGCGAAACAATTGATTTGCATCGCGGGTAATTTGCTGATAGTTATCGGAAGGGGCAATTGGGTCGAGGCACTTGAGGGTGATGGTGCTTTTGTTGCCCAGCATTTCTCCTTTTGGAATGTAATGCGCAGTCCCAACGATTACCATGGGTTGAATTGGGAGATTCAATTTATTGGCAATATAAAAAGCTCCTTTGTGAAAACGACGAATGACCATGTCAGGGGAACGGGTACCTTCAGGGAAAATCACAATAGAATATCCTTCCTTAACTTTTTGTTCAATTTTAGCAGTGAAAGTTTCAAGGCCAAGATGAACCGGATAGAAATCGGCAAGGCGGGCTATTGGACCCAATAAAGGACTATCCCAAACCCATCCTGTTGTTAGGAAAATAATTTTAGGATGCAGCATCAACATTAAAGGAATGTCGATATGCGATTGATGATTACAAATGATGACGGAAGGCTTACTGAAATCGGCTTTCTGCATATCGATAAAACGTTTTTTCACCAAATACATCAGATAAATAGTTGATTTACTTCCCCAGTAAATGAGGTAATGCAACAAGAAACTCTTATGCTTTCTTTTAATGGGCATCAAGGGCATGAAAAGAACACCAAAAAGGATAGCCAGGAGGCAAGTAATGAAATACCATCCATAACAAATAGTGGCGTAAATGAGAATAAACATGCTGACAGGAGAAGTCCGTTTCTTCTTTCCTATATATATCAGCCATCTGAATAGTGGAGGGATTATTACATTGGAAAGAATTACCACCGAACTGATGCCGACAATGGAAAGTATAGCGATGGAACGCAAAGAAGGATGTTTGGCGAAAATCAATACTCCTAATCCAATTAGGGTGGTGAGGGCGGCGATGGCAACTGATGAGCGGTAACTTCGCATTTGTTGCAATCCTGTTCTGTATTCTTTAAGTAAGCCTTGCAAAATAAAAATACTATAATCAATCCCAACACCAAAGATGAAAATGATGATGCTGATGTTAAACAGGTTGAATTTCTCGTTTAAAGCTCCCATCAAACCAAAAACCCAAAACCAAGCTATCAGCATTGGACTGAAGCAAATGATAGCAAGTTCAATTCTTCCAAAGTAGAGCAATAACAATAGAAATACTACGATGCTCGATAACCAGAAGAGTTTGCTAAACCCGCTTCGGATGATTTCGACGAAGGTTCTCATCATGAATTCTTTATCCAGAAGGGTGGCATTGCTGTCGTTTTGAAAGGCTAGATGAGTTTTGTCGATGTTTTGTTTGGGGACTTTTAAAACCGTTACCAAAGTTACCATATCGGGTTTCTCGCTAATCCAATCGTTAAGGAAAGTCTTGCGGATTAATTCAAAATCTTTTAAGGGAATTGGCTGATAATCCTTGTCGAGCTGAATGAAGAATTCTTCAAAAGCTGTTTCGGTGAAGTGAAGAGGCTTGCCTTGTTCTAACAACAAACGTTTAACCTTATCTTTTTTCCCATCCTTCCAGAAATTATTCCAAATATTAATACGCTTTTGTTGCTCTTGCTGTGACATCATGAGCAAAGGGGCACCTGACACGCTACGGATGGTGTTGTTCTTTAATAAAGAATCGGTTGTTGTGATGGTTTGTTCGGCATTTTCGAATGCTTGGTTTAAAGTTTTGCCGGACGAGACCAGATATACTGATTTGAGGACGCCCGTATTAATCTTTTCGATGTGGGCTTCGTATTGTTTCAGATCATCTGATAAGTAATTCATCTTGTTTAAATCGCTTTCGAACTCCACCTTTTGAATGAAATAGGCACTGAAGAGGGTGATTAAAACCACAAAACCAAAGGCCCATTTATTATTAAACCAATTGAAGGATTTGATGTTTTCGGCATCAATGAGCTGTTCTTTAGCTGTCTTTTTGTTTTTAAGAAAATGGGGAAGCAGAAATAGGGAAAAGAAAGCGGAGGAAAGTGCATAGCTTAAGCCATAGAAGGCAAGGTCTTTCAAGCCATCGGATTTGAGAATGAGCAGACAGGCAAAGCCCGCGGCTGTGGTGATGCTTCCTATTAATATTGGTCCTGTTAAATCTTTGATCAGTTCTTTGATGTTGGGCTGATGACGGAAATGGGTGAAAATAAAGATGGAGTAATCGATGCTGATGCCCAATAAAACTGAACCTAATCCGAAAGCTATTGCAGATACTTTCCCGAAAACCAAATACATTAATGAATAGCTGAACAAGGCACCGAAAATAACAGGAATAAATAAGACAATGCTGATGCTGAACCTCCGATAATATGCTAAAAGTAGAATGAAAATTAAACCAATTGCCAAGAACATGGTAAAACTGCTGTCCTTTTTTATTTGTGTTGCATTACTCACTGCCGAGGCCAATGCTCCGTAGTAGCCAATGGTGATGGCTTGTGTTTTATTTAGGGTGATGGAATGAATGGTGCTGTTCAGTTTTTGGATGAAAACTGTGTTGAGGGATGTTTCGGAAGAGGAGTTGAGGGGGGTAACAAACATAAGAAGGGTCTTATGGTCTCTTGAAAAAACATAATCGTTGTAGGTATCGTAGTTGACATCGAATTTAAGGGCATTCAAACGTTGCAGGGCTAAGCCGGTTATTCCAAGAGGATCGGATTGGATGAACTTTCGCATTGCCAAACCGGCAGGAGAAACAAGGGAGCGTATGTTTTGTGTGAGTTTCTCCGTAACGGCAACATCATTCAGTAAAGAATCGATGTGGGCATAATTCTTTTCGGTGAGGTATAGGGGAATGTTTTGTTGGAAAAAGGAGAACACTTCGCCCATCACATCAGAAGCAATATTTGCCGTAATTGCAGAAACATAAGGCTTAAAATCAGGAGCGTTTAGACTGTCGACAAGCTCTTGGGCAAGGGGGATTAGTTGGTCGGGTTGGGTTTTGGTGGTATCGTTGAGGCAAAGATATATTACCAACTTATCCTTAAACTTAGTATTGTTTAAGACTTCATTGTATTTATCAATCTTAGGGTCGTGAGGAATGGCAGAGGTGATATTCTCATCCATTTTTATTTTTAAGGAAAGAAAAATGGTGATGCTTATATAAGCCAAAGAAATAAATAGGAGCATCAGCTTGTGGCGGCTGAAATATTGAAAGCTTGCGAGAAAGAATGATTTCATCAATTTATTTTATTCTTCGTAAAAATATTAATAAAATCCAGCTTGTTAGTCCTATTAATATTGCAAACAGCACTCCAAACACCAAACTTCCCACAATATATTGCAAAATATTATGCTGGATAGTTTCGAAAGTGACGGCTTGGTCGTTAGCCAAACTTGATGCACTGCTTAAGAGGAAAGCTCCGGTTTTATAACTTGCATATATAATAAGAGGAATGAGGGGAGGAATGCTAATGTTGGCAGCCACAATGACCAATACTTTGTTGAGGCGAAAAGCATAAGCGAGGGCGAGGGCAATTATCATCTGAAAACCCCAAAAGGGGGAAATGCCCATGAAAATACCCAGCATTATTGATAATATCTTTGTAGTATTTGACTCGTGAGAAGCGATTAAATCGTTTTGAATGAATTCTTGAATGCCTTTCTTATTTAGTTTCCTGAAAAAGCTTTTAGGGAGTATCCAACAAATAGTAATACAAACTAATATGATGTTGAGGATGCTAATGCGGGTGAAATCGCGTAGGGGTCGGAAATGGGATATGCGGGTTTCTTTTGGTTCGTATTTAACGGAAACGGGGACATGCAGTATGGGTATGTTTTTCCAAGCAAGGCGGACCAAGACTTCTATTTCGAATTCGAATTTCAGCGTGTGGAACTTGATGCGGCTGATGGGCTCGAGGGGATAAAGTCGATAGCCGGATTGGGTGTCGGGGAGCTCGATGCCGGTTTCGAATCGAAACCAAAAGTTGGAGAATTTATGACCAAAGGAGGATTTTCGGGGGATATTATCTTGGGTCATGTTGCGTGCTCCGACTATCATTGCGCCTGGATTTTCTTTAAGACAATCGAGCAAACGAAACATCTCGGCGGGAGAATGTTGACCATCGGAATCGATGGTGATGGCATATTCGTAGCCGGCCTTCCAAGCAATGTCGAAAGCCTGACGAAGGGCATAGCCTTTTCCACGGTTAATGGGATAACTGATGAGATGCTCGGGGGCAAATTGATGGAGAATGTGGGAAGTGTTGTCGGTTGAGCCATCGTTAACAACAATAATATGATGGGTATATTGTTGTACGCCAAGCAAAACCTCGTGTAGGCGGGCAGCATTATTGTAGGTGGGTACAATTACACAACAGTTTAATTCATCAAATTCGTGCTGAGGGCTTTGGCTCATTTGTAATTTTAATTCGGGTCGGTAAAGGTATAATTATTTGAGGAGAAAGCAAGGGTTGAGGGGTTGAGGGGTTTAGTTGTTTAGCTGTTTAGGGGGTTAGGGGTTTAGGGGGGGGCAATCAAAATGAAGTTCCTCACCGCAAGCGGTCGAGGTATCTACAAGGAATAGTTATTCTATTCGCTTCAAGATGCGGAGTATTAAACTCATTTATCCTGACGAGCTATGCTGTCGGGATTATTCCCTTCGGTCATGAAATTGTTAGTTCAACTTACCATTTTTCACTTTGCTTTCGCTCGTAAAAATTTAGTTTAACAAAAATAAAAAGACCCAAGGAACTGGGTTTGGCAGTTTCTTGGGTCTTAGGGGGTGTGGGTTGTGATTTAGAAATCGAAAGACATATCATCCATATGTCCACGGATGAAATGATGGATAATCTTTTTATCGGTATGTCCTTCTAATTTGCAAGTGATTTCTTTGCTTCCTTGCATAACAATAATGGGATGACATTTCCCTGTAATATCGGAGGTTTCTGATTTTTTGCCGACCATAACTATACCTCCTTTAACTCCCACACCTTGAAGGGTAATGGTAACATTAATGCCTGTGTGACGAATGCCGATATCGTCGCGGCGGGAGGCTGAGTAAAATCCTTTGAAAAATGTTTTATTAGATATGCGAAAATGGACAATTAAACGTGTGAGAGATGCAATAATTGCACGGATTTCAATAATTATTTGATTGATTTCGACATTTGCTGTTTCGGAAATAACATTAATAGAAGGTGCTTCTCCTATTTTGGAATTAAAATTTTCGGCGAGCTCGTAAGCATCGGTAATGTTTTGCTCTGTTACTTCATAAGTAATAAAAGTTTCATCTTCCATAAGTTCTGTAGTAAAGACTATATCGCGCATGAAAGTGGCTAATGGAAGTATCTCTGCATCTTTCATGTGAAAGATTTCAGATGTAGTGTGATTTACATTGGCTTCGAGTTCTTCGTTGCTGGATTCGATGGCGAAGTCTTTTGTTTTTTCATATATATCGCCCAATAATTGAGAGAAGGCTTCTTTGTATTCTTCTTTTGTTCGGGTGACGCCTACCCCTGTAGTTTCTTTTATGGAGGCTTTTGAAAGTAATAAAGCTACATTGCTTATTAAAGCATTAACTTTTAAATTAAAAGGAGGGTAGGCCGACCATGAGTCTTTATTTTCATCAAGGTCAAGATATTGCAATAATTTGTCGGCTCGGTTTACTTCTCTGGTTTGATCATCATTTAATTCTGGCATTTTGTTTGTTTTTACAGTTGATAAATTATTTAATTGGGTGTAATTTGATGTTTTATTGTGACGCAAATGTAATACTTTATATTTAATAAAATACCATATTAATAATATTTTTTTTCCTTGAATATAGTATTTCGTGTAATTGACTAATTATCGGCATATTGCAAATTATACTATTTATACCCTTTTGCAGGAGTGGAATACTATCGTATAGAATTGTGTCGATATTTTGCAAAATACAAATACTATTGTGTAGGATGATCATACTTTGGTGTAAAATGCCCTTACTATTTTATAAAATGCCCATACTATTTTGTAAAATGCCCATACTATTATGTAGGATGCCTATACTTTGGTGTAGGATGGTCATACTTTGGTGTAGGATGGTCATACTATTGTGTAAAATGCCTTTACTTTGGTGTAGGATGGTCATACTTTGGTGTAGGATGGTCATACTTTGGTGTAAAATGCCCATACTATTGTGTAGGATGATAATACTTTGGTGTAAAATGCCCATACTATTGTATAAAATGGTCATACTTTGGTGTAAAATGCCCATACTATTGTTTTGGATGGTAATACTATTATTCTAAATTCAAATATTACTAAGCTAAAAGTGGATGCAATGAATTTTTAAGGCGAAAGGTTTTAGTTGATTCTGATATTGGATGGATGTGATGGGGGCAAAAAGCCGGCATGGGAAATTGGCTGTAATAGTATTTGTGATGGGTGAGATTAAGATTAATTACAGGCGGTATAAATGATTAGAAATTTATTTTTGGAAGGGATAAATTTCAGGAATTGTAAATATTATCTTTGTCTAAAAGTGACATGAGGCCAAGATTGTTCACTTTTATTTTGTTATTTATATGTTATTTAATTTAAGCTTATTAACTGAGCAGCTTTGGATTCGAGAATAAAATCGAAAAAAAAGAATTTTTAATTATCTGATATTCATATATATAATTTTCGGATTGAAAAAAATCAAGATTTAGTTTAATGCTTATCAACAAAAAACGGATAAATGTCAATAGGATTTAATTTAACCAAATATAAAAGGTATCAATAATGATGTATTTTTGGTGCTTCAAAATCATTCAATCAATAAATCAAACAAACACATGAAAAAAAAGTACAATTTATTATTTGAGAAGTCTAGCGCATCGGTATTTGCCTTGGCATTCTTATTTGTATTAATGTTGTCGACAACTTTCGTACAGGGAGCTGCAAGAACAGCCTCAGTGAGCGGGAATTGGAGCAATACAGCAACTTGGGGTGGCTCAGCCGTTCCAACCTCAGCTGATGCTGTAACTATCAATAGTGGCATTACAGTGACGGTTAATATTTCGGGGGCCCAATGCTCATCAATTACTTTTGCGGCAGTTGCAGCAACAAGTAATTTAAATTTCAACACTTCTAGTTCACTCACAGTTAGTGGGCTTATTTCAATGCCTCGACCTTCATCAGGCTTCACATGTAACATCAATGTGAATGATGGCGTGCTCAGCTGTGGGACTTTAACGATGGCCTCAACAACATCATCAAGAAATGATGTTATTAATATCACCACAGGTACTGTGACCATTTCAGGAACAATAACGACTGGCACTACTGGTTGTCAATTTGTGTTTACAGATGCTGGGACTTTAAATGTTGGGAGTTCATTTAGCAGTACACCTACGCTTACAACTTATGCTGGATCAACAGTAAACTATAATGGTGCAGCACAAAATGTGTTAGCTGCAACTTATTACAACCTAACATTATCAGGATCGGGAACTAAGACAAGCTCAGGGGCTCAAACTATTAATGGGAATCTTTCAATAGCAAATGGGGCGACTTATTCTCATGGGGCTTATGCTATCACAGTTGTAGGGACTACTACTGTAGGAGGCGGCACAAGTGGAGGATTGACAATAACATCAGGCACAGGGACAAAGCGATTTACGGGATTGACAACGATAAATTCTGGTGCGACTTGGGATAATTCAATTAATTCAGCAGTAAATTTCCGTGGAGGCTTAACCAATAACGGAACCTTCACATGTGGAACTGGGAGTATCACTTTTACAACAAATACACAAGCGTTGACGGGTACTTTATCTATTCCTAATGCAGCAGTAACGACCATACCATTAACTAATAATGGGACCTTAACGGTTGGGACATCATTAACAGGATCGGGTAGTTTAATTAATGGGGCAGGTGCAACTTTGAATTTAAATTTCACTGCCTTACCGGGCATTACGACACTTACAGCAAGTGCTGCTGGCAACTTAGTAAATTATGGCTTTGCTGGGACACAAACAGTGAAAGGCACAACATATAACAACTTAACACTTTCGGGTGGTGGAACCAAAACTTTAGGTGGAGCTACTATTGTAGGCGGCACCTTAGCTTTAGGCACAAGCATCCTTACAACTACTGCAGCAAATTTACTTACCATAAGCAATACTTCTCCAACGGCAATTATGGGAAGTTCAGCAACTTCTTTTATAGATGGACCTTTGTGTTGGACCTTACCTTCGAGCCTTGCTGCTGGAACAACTTATAACTTCCCTATTGGAAAAGGCACAACTTATCTGCCCTTTTCTTTGAATGATCCTACAACAGGGACAGGTATTGTTACAGCTCAGGCAGAAGCTTTTAATGCTTCAACAGCAGGTAGTTTTAATGCGACTTTAACTTCAGTAAGTACTTCAGAATACTGGTCATTAGCAACCGTTGGCAATTTCACTAATAGTTCAGTTTCGATAAATAGACCTACTGCTATTGCACCTTTTGATGCGATAGGTAGTTGCGCTACTTTAGGTGGCGTGTATGCCTATTTAGGTGGTACGGCAGGGGTAAACTCTGTGACAACTTCTAATCTTATTGGAAGTAATAAATATTTTGTATTTGGACAAGCGGGTTGTATTGTAGCTCCTGCAGATCCGGGCAATCCTACAAGCGATTCGCCACAATGTACAGCTCCTGGTGTTACTCTGGCATGGAACGGCACAGCTCCTGCAGGCGAAACCTGGTATTGGCAAACAAGCCCAACGGGGACTTCAACTGCAAATTCGGGAAGTACATTTAATGTTACTACTTCAGGTACCTATTATATACGCTCACAATTTAACACTACTTTATGCTGGAGCACTGGTGCAGGAAGCGTAACAGTTGTTGTTAATGGCGTGCCTGCAATAAGCAGCCCAACAAGTGGAGCAATAACTTTAAGCACTGCTGATTTGGGTGGTAATATTACAGATATTGGTTGCCCTGATGTTACTGCAAGAGGAATTTACTGGAGTACGACTTCAGGATTTACCCCTCCATTAGAAGGAACAGTTGTTATGGAAAGCGCAGGCCCTTATCTAACAGGAGCTTTTACGGAAGCTGTTAGTGGTCTAACTCCAACAACAACTTATTTTTATAAAGCCTTTGCAACAAATAGTTTTGGAACAGTATACACAACCCAAGGTACATTTACTACTGGAACCACAGCTTTATTTGGCACAACGCCAAGCAGCTTTGGAGCAGCAGTTTGCACCAATACTACTGCAGGGCCTAATTCATTTACTATTACAGGAACATTTTTAACTGCCGATGCAGTTACAGTTGAAGCTCCTGCAGGCTTTAGCCTTTCTGAAACATCAGGAGGAAGCTATACGGGAACATTGAGCATACCTCAAGCAGGTGGTGCGTTTTCACAAGTTATTTATGTGAAGTTCTCCCCTACTGCAGTTCAATCGTATAATGGAAATATTATCGTTAGTGGCGGTGGTGCTACTTCGATAAATGTTGCAGTTGTTGGAAGTGGAGTTGATTACACACCTACCGTCACCAGCCCAAGTAGTGCTTCAGTAACTGCAAGTTCAGCTGTGTTGGGTGGGAATATCACCAATACCGGATGTACGAATGTTATTGAAAGAGGTATCTATTATAGCTTAACCAATGGTTTTGCTGATGGAACAGGCACTTTAGTATCAGAAACACCTGGCCCTTTTACAACAGGAGTTTTCACAGAGGCTATTTCAGGTCTTACGCTTGGTACTACCTATTATTATAAAGCTTTCGCAACTAATAGTGCAGGGACAGTTTATACTTCACAGGGAACATTTACAACTGGATCGATATACTTTTCGGCCACTGCTTTAACAAGTTTTGGAACAACAGTATGTATTAATACTACGACGAGTGCCAATTCATTCACTATCACGGGAACAAATTTAACTGTTGAAGATGTAGTTGTTACGGCTCCTACAGGATTTCTTGTTTCGGATGCTTTAGCAGGAACTTATGCAAGTGTACTCACACTGACACAAGTTGGTGGACCCTATTCACAGGTTGTTTATGTGAAATTTGCTCCAACATTAGTTCAATCATACAATGCAAGCATAGTTGTTAGCGGAGGTGGAGCAACAGCTATTAATGTTGCGGCTGTTGGAAGCGGAGTTTATACTCTCCCAACTATCACAAGCCCAACAAGTGCTGCCATAGCTGCAAGTACTGTTACCTTAGGTGGAAATATTACCAGCATTGGTTGTTCGGATGTTGTAGAAAGAGGAATTTATTATAGCACCACAACAGGTTTTGCTAATGGCGCAGGTACAAAAGTATCGGAAACCACAGGACCTTACGCTGCAGGTGTTTTCACAGAAGCAGTAACAGGCTTAACCCCAGCAACAACTTATTATTATAAAGCTTTTGCAACCAACGGTGCTGGATCAGTTTATACCACTCAGGGAACTTTCACAACGGGTTCGATAACTTTATCGGCAACTACCTTGACAAGTTTCGGTGCATCTGTTTGTATCAATACTACTACCAATGCAAATTCATTTACCATCACAGGAACCAATTTATTGGCTAATGATGTAATTGTAACAGCCCCTGCAGGGTTTGCTCTTTCAGAAACTTCAACAGGAACTTATAGCAGCCCGCTTACTTTAACTCAAGCAGGAGGCCCATATTCTAAAATTATATATGTTAAATTCTCACCAACGGTTGTTCAATCATATAATGGAACTATTACCGTAAGTGGTGGTGGTGCTCCTTCTATCAATGTAGCAGCTGTAGGAAGCGGAGTTGACTTTACTCCTACCCTCACTGCAGCGAATACTACCTTAATAACCATGAACAGTGCAACATTAAATGATACTATTACCAATATCGGTTGTTCTGGTGTTCTTGAAAAAGGATTTTATTATAGTACTATCAATGGATTTGACCCATTAACCCAAGGAACTAAAGTATCGCAGACTTTTGGTCCTTATCCAGCAGGTGCTATTTCAGAACCTATCTCAGGCTTGACTCCTGCAACGACTTATTATTATAAAGGCTTTGCTGCTAACTATGGTGGAACCACTTATAGTGCACAGGCACAGTTTAGCACAGCTACGGTTGCCTTATTTGCTACAGCGCTTACAAGCTTTGGAAACGCTGTTTGTGTAAATACTGTTGTAGGTCCTTACAATTTTACTATTACGGGTACTTATTTAACAAGCGACGATGTGGTTGTTGGACCTTTATATGGATTTAGTTATTCAACAACTTCTGGTGGAACTTACACTCCTATGCTTACCTTGACACAGGGTGGTGGTGGATTTTCTCAGATAGTGTATGTGAAATTCTCTCCAGATTTAGTTCAAACTTATAGTGGAAACATCGTTATAAGTGGTGGTGGTGCTGCTGCATCTATTAACGTTGCTGCTATTGGGATTGGAGTTAACACTCCTCCAACCATGGCTGCTGCTCCTACTAGCGCAGCTGTAACCGGAACAACGGCTACTTTAGGTGGAAACATCTCGGTTGCGGGTTGTTCCAGCATTATTGAAAGAGGAATCTTCTATAGCACTACCAGTGGTTTTGCTAATGGTACTGGAACTAAAGTTTCTGTAACTCCAGGGCCTTACACAACAGGAGTTTTCACCGTGCCTGTTACTGGTCTTACACCTCAAACAACTTATTACTTTAGATCGTTTGCGTCTAATGTTGGTGGGTATTCTGCTTATTCTGCAAATGAAGGAACATTTACTACTGGCTGTGCTAATGCAATCTTTCCTTATTTCCAAGACTTTGAATCAATAACTCCTCCTTCGATTCCTTCATGTCATACCATACAAAATGCTGGTTCAGGAAACAACTGGGTTACAAGTCTTGCTGCTTATGGCTCTACTTCAAAAGCATTAGAATATGCTTACAATTTATCTACTGCTGGAAATGCATGGTTCTATACCCCCGGAATGAGTTTGACTGCCGGTACATCTTATACTATAAGTTTTAAATATGTAAGTGGCAGTGCTTCTTATAACGAAAGACTAAAAGTATCTTATGGAACTGCAGCTACAAGTGCATCTATGACTACTAATATTTATACTAATGCCACTGTTACCAATATCACTCCAAATATTCAAACTTCTACTTTTACACCTGCAACTACTGGTACATTTTACATCGGATTTAATTGCTATTCTATTGCAAATCAAGGATGGTTGTTTGTTGATGATATTTCAATTTATCCAACTCCTTCATGTGTAACTCCTGCTACTCTAACAACACCAGCAGTTGCTGCCACTACGGCTACTCTCACATGGACTGCCTCTATTTCTACACCTCCAAATGGTTATGAATGGGAAGTAAGAAGCAGTGGTGCCGCAGGAAGTGGTGCTACAGGTTTAGTAACTAGCGGAACTACTGCAGCAGGTGTCTTAACAGCAAATGCTACGGGCTTACCTCCAACAACTAGTTTGACAGCTTATGTTCGTGCTCATTGCATCGGAACAGATTATAGTTATTGGTCAAATGGTACTGCGTTTACAACTGCTTGTTTACCTTCAATCTTACCATGGACTGAAAACTTTGATGCTATGCCAAGCATTGGAACCTCTGTAATCCCAAGTTGCTGGAAAGGAACTACTGCTGGAACAGGAACTCCATGGGCAACTATGAATGCAGCTAGTCTAACCTATAACGATCCTTCATCTTCACCCAACTATTTGACATGTTATTATTATCCTTCAGCTGTTGACAACTATATTATCACTCCAGGATTTGATTTAACAGCTGGCACCAATTATGATTTCAGCTTTAAATATGCTGGTGATGGTTATTCTGGATGGACAGCAGATGCTCGTTATAATACTTCACAAACAGGGACAGGCTCAACCATTATGGGTGCTGCCTTTTTAGCCAGTGGAACAACTTCAAGTGCGACTTATGCATCAGTGCTTAGAAGCTTTACTCCTGCAACAAGTGGAACTTATTATTTTATGGTTCATGTAAACTCTAGCGCAGTTCCTTATTATCTTGGTCTTGACGATTTCAAAGTAGAAGCATCACAAACTTGTTTCCCACCGAGTGCTGTTGTTGCAAGTGCAATTACTACTTCTTCGGCAACTATGTCGTGGGCAGCAGGATCGCCTGCTCCTTCTAATGGATATGACTGGGAATTACGCACAAGTGGTGCTGCTGGTAGTGGAGCAACAGGTTTAGTGACCAATGGCACTACTGCTGCCGGTGTTTTAACTACCAACCTTAGTGGCTTAACCCCTGCTTCTATATATTATTTCTATGTTAGAGGTTATTGCGGAGGAAGTAGCTATAGTTATTGGACAAGTGTTTACACATTGGCTACTGCTTGTAATGCAATTACTACTTTCCCATGGTCGGAAAACTTTGATGCAATGGGAAGTATTGGTGCTGGTATTGCTCCTACTTGTTGGACTTTCATAGTTCCTAGTGGTTCACCACTTTCTTCGGCAAATGCTGCAAGTAATGGTTATCATGACCCATATACAGCTCCTAATTACCTGACTTGTGAAGGCACAGTAACAGGAAACAAGAATATCATCACTCCAGGGTTTGATATGGTTGCTGGATATTCTTATACTTTGAATTTTAAATACGCAGGTGATCAATTTTCGGGATGGACAGTAACCACCAGATATAATACTTCGCCAAGTGCTACGGGTTCTACTTTGTTTGGTAGCCCTATCATTAGCAGTGGCACTGCAACTGTCCCTACATGGAACACAGCCACTGAGACTTTATATCCTGCCACATCGGGAACTTATTATTTTATTGTTCGTTGCAACAATACTTCTTCATCCACTGCTTATAATCTTGGGTTTGATGATTTCACTGTTACCAGAACTCTTATCCTTCCTCCTGCTATCACTAGTTTAGGTTCGTTAAGTGGCTGCGCAGGAACCACCATCACCATAAATGGAACTGATTTGGGCGGTGCTTCAGTAGTTACGGTAGGCGGAACTGCTGCAACTGTTGTGTCAAATACCCCAACACAGGTAATCGCTACCTTAGGAGCTGGAACCACAGGAACTGTTTCTGTGACTACTCCAGGAGGTATTGCTGTTAGCACTGATGTGTTTACTGTTTTACCTGCTCCAACAGCAGTTGCTTCGAGTAACTTACCTGTTTGTTCGGGTTCAGCTCTAAACCTTAGCGGAACCACCGATATTGGAACCGTATTTGCATGGACAGGACCTAATAGTTTTACTTCTACAAGTCAAAATCCAAGTATTCCTGCTGTAACCTCTATTGTTGCCGGAACTTATTATTTTACTGCTTTCCTTAATGGTTGTTCATCACCACAGGCAAGTACTACTATCGTTGTGAACTCACCTCCTTCACCTATTAGTGTGAGTCCATCTGCACCAATCGTTTGTTTTGGTGGCATACAACCTTTAGTGGTTAGTGGCGGATCAGCTTCGGGGACTTTATTTACTGAAACCTACGAAACTTACCCTACTTCTAAATTTGCAATGACGGGAACAGGTCTGGTAACAGCCTCTAGCAACACAACATATTATAGCCAAGGAACAAAATCGGTTATGTTATCCAATCCATCAACCACAAGTGCTCGCACGGACAATAATGCTTATGCGTCACAAATCAATGTTGATTTAAATGGTTACACCTCTGCTACATTAACCTTCTCTCATATTTGTACTTTAGAAGGACCTTATACTACCTATGATAATGGCTGGATTGAATATTCGACTAATGGAGGTTCAACTTGGACTACTTTCCCAACATCTTCTTATGCAGGTAGTGGAACCCTTATGACCGCTGCTGGTACAGGAGTAATTTTCTCTACCTTAAGCTATACCGACTGGACAGCAGCAATGACCTCATCAACCACAACCTTAGGAACAGGTCCTGCCACCAGTTTATGGAAAAATGAAACGATTAATATTCCTGCTGCGGCTTTAACTTCCAATCAATTTAGAATTCGCTTCCTTGTTACCTCTGATGGTAGTGTGGCTGATTATGGTTGGCTCATCGATAACGTAAATATTAATGGTGTTGGCAGTGCATCGGGTGCTTGGTCGCCGATTTCTGAGTTGTATACCAATGCAGGCGCAACCACTCCTTACACAAGTGGAATTGCAACTACCATTTATACAAAACCAACAAGCAATCATACCTATACTTATACTGCAACGAGCAGCAATGGCTGTACATCTTCTAACACAGCATCTGTAAGTGTTCAGGTGGTTGCCCCTCCAACGGGCGACACGGCTTTATATTTCTGTAATAGTGCCACTGCAGCCAACTTAACGGCTATAGGTTCTACTTTGAAATGGTATAATGCTGCTGTAGGTGGGGGTGCATTTTCGCCATCTTATGTATTAATTAACGGACAAACCTATTATGCAAGTCAAACCATAAATGGTTGCGAAAGCCCAACACGTTTTGCTGTTCACGTTACGATTAGTGCTGTTTCAGTCCCTACGGGTAGTGCGGCTCAAACCTTTAATGGTTCGGCAACACCTGCTGATATTGTTGCAACAGGAACAAACTTACAATGGTATCTGACCCCAACGGGTGGCACTGCACTTGCTCCTACCGATCAATTGGTCAATGCAACTACTTATTACGGAAGTCAGACGATAAATGGATGCGAAAGCTCAAGCCGCATGGCTGTTGCTGTAACTATCCTATATATTAAATATGTAAATATCCACTTCTATCTCGAGGGTTTATACAATTCATCGACACAAATGATGAATGAAGCTATGGACGGCAACACTGGTTTACCTTTTTATGCACCAGGCATTGCAGACAGGATTCAAATTGATTTATTTGAAGAATTCTCTCCCTACAATCCAATTGGTGTGAGCATCAGCGGGATTGATTTAGCAACCAATGGAGTGGCTTCATTCCAGATTTCACCAACTCATAGTGGAAACTACTATATTAGAGTTAGCAATCGTAATCACCTTGCAACATGGTCGGCTATTGCTGTTCCATTCAATACTGCAGTGGTTAATTATGACTTTGCAACCAGTCTATTTCAGGCTTATGGCAGTAGCCCTCAGGTGCAAATGTCAAGCAGCCCCGATGCTTTTGCTTTCTTATTAGGCGATTTAGATCAGGGTGGATGGATTGATGCCGTCGACTTTAATATGTTTGAACCCGACTTAACTAATGGTGCAACAGGATTCTATACTACCGACTTCGATGGTGGTGGTTGGGTTGATGCTGTTGACTTTAATATGTTTGAACCTCGTCTTACTTTAGGTAATGCATCTGAATATCCTGCAAAGAAGAAATAATTCGGCTTATCTAACTTAAGATTCATAAAATTCAGAAAAGTCATTTACTTATATGATGCCATGATTTTAGCATTATATAAATTGATGATGTGATAATTGGAAGGTCTGCAAGAAATTGCAGACCTTTTTTTATTGGAGGAGATTAGGGGTTGAGGGGTTGAGGGGTTTAGGCGTTGAGTTGTGAGCGCTTAGCTTTTAGAGGTTGGATTTTAGCGTTGAGATGTGAGCGGTTAGCGTTTAGCGGTTAGCGTTTAGCGTTGAGATGTGAGCGCTTAGCTTTTAGAGGTTGGATTTTAGCGTTGAGATGTGAGCGGTTAGCGTTTAGCGGTTAGCGTTTAGCGTTGAGATGTGAGCGCTTAGCTTTTAGCGGTTGGCTTTTAGCGTTG
>CAIXTV010000194.1 GCA_903922465.1 uncultured bacterium | reverse complement strand
CGCTGTAACGGCTCAGGTTTGTGTAGTTTGCACGACCTCTAAAACTCACCAACGTCATTAATAAAATACGGAAAATTTTTTTGAGGTGTGGAGAGTGTAGGCATTTTTTCTAAAATCGTTTCTAGTCGCTTCATGGGAATCTTGTTTTATAGGTCATGACGTGTTTAAAACTACATTGTCCTCTGTATTTAAGATTTCCTCTATTTTTTCAACAAACTGTCCGAAGTATTGATACCTAATATAGGATAAAAAACACTATCCCCTGTACATGACAAAAATCAAACCTTATAAACAAGTTCAATATAATTGCGGTATCAAATCCACTATTTCAAACTATTGGGTATCGGTAACATAGTGATATTAATCGGAGATATTTTGAAACCATCCTTTTATGACCTGAATTATTCTGACTTAAAAAGCGTTATAAATCAGAATAATTTAAATCCCTCAGCGACGTCGATCCTATTTAATTGGCATTACAAGAAAAAAGAAAACAGCCAATGCCTTGAAAATATTGCCAAAAGCGCATTGGACTTTTTTGAACAACATTTTGACTTTTCCCTGCCCGAAATCGATACGGTTCAGGAGTCAAAAAAAGATCGGGCCGTAAAGTTTCTTTTTAAGCTGAAAGACCATCATAAAGTAGAAACCGTCCTTATCCCGTTTCATAACAAATATTCTATTTGCCTTTCATCGCAGGTTGGTTGTGCCATGAATTGTTCTTTTTGTTTTACTGGCGAACAAGGGCTTAAACGGAATTTGACCACCAGTGAAATTGTCGGCCAGTTTCTACAGGCTTGGCGTTGGTTGGCAGTCAATAGGCCCGGGGAAGAGCGGATTTTAAATATTGTCTTTATGGGGCAAGGCGAGCCCTTACATAATTTTGATGCCGTCAAAAAAGCGTGCGAAATATTTTTATCGCAACATGGGACGTCAATTGGCGTGCAAAAAATCACCATTTCAACGGCTGGTTATATGCCTGGGCTTAAAAGGTGGAGCGAGGAAATACCAGGCGTGAATCTCGCGTTATCGCTGCATTCGCCCTTTGCAGAAAAACGGAATGAACTGATTCCCATTAATAAAAAATATCCACTAGATGAAGTGTTGGAAACTATTGACAAGATACCTTTAAATAAAAAGCAATTTATTACCTATGAATATATTTTGATAAAAGATTTTAATGACGCACCCGATGACGCTAAAAAATTGGCGATGATACTGGTTGGTAAAAGGGCTTATATAAACCTAATTCCCTTTAACGAATTCCCTGGGTCGCGTTACCAGCGTCCGGATTTTGATAAAGTTGAACAGTTTAAAGCCGTTTTAGATACGTTTAAAATTCCGACTTTAATAAGAGGCGCGAAAGGCGATGATGTATTAGCAGCATGTGGTCAACTCAATTCTAAAAATTAAATAGCCGTCAAGTGCCAGTGAATGCCCCCGGATCAAGTCTCAATAGGTTTTCATGGAAAGAAATACATAAAACCTGAAATTTAACCGATAAATCACCGGATGAGCCGGTTATTTTCATGCCATTCCTTATAGAAGGAGTTTATCGACTAACTGACAGGGGTGTTAACTACCCGACGAACAGAGAGCCAAATCCTCTCAATTTTTGATCAATCTTGACGGTCGCGTACGGCCAATAATTGACGTTTGCTAGCTTCCAGCTAATGACTGGTTAACCTTGGTAAGCAGCCTTTGAATTATTGCCATCTCATAGTTATTTCAATTATTGATAAATTTATAATCCATACAGAAAATCAAGATGAATATCATAAAAATCAAGCGGATTTAGCGGATACACTGCCTTTAAGTTCCCAGTCAGTTCGCATCTGAAGTATCGTTGCTTGATTATTCAAAAAGTAGTTGGATATCTCTGGATCAAAATGCTTGCCAACACCTTCACGTAGAGTTCGGTTTTTTCTTTATCCATCCTGAAAATGATACGCTTTTTGGGATAGGGGTATGTAATATCAGATCCTAATCAAAAGACCAAAATGTGCCGTCTGGTAAATTTTCGGATGAACCCGTGAGCTGATGGTCACTTAAGGTGCGTAGCAATGTGTAAATGTGGGCAATCGCTTGGTGTTCATGTTCACCCCAGTGTTGGATATTGCCTGCACAATAATGATCGCGCAAATGGCTTTGGGTTGTTGGGTCATCGGTTCCAATCAATGGCAAGGTTTTTTTCCAAGCCTCATCGGAAGCACATAATTGCTTTTTTGCTTGTAAATTGGCACTTAAGAAATGGTTGACGGCTAATTTATGTGCCGCCGCCCAGCTTTGTTTAAACACATAACCTAGTGTGGGCTCGTTTTCGCTGATACCCAGTGCCTTTAAAATGCCCTTACCATCAATAATTTGCCGATACCCTTCAGCTTCCAAGCGGGCGGCGAAATGCCAGTAGGTCAATACGGCATCAATTTGGTTTTGGTGGATTTTTTCATTGAGCGAAACAGGCGATCCCATGACTTTTTCCACCGCTGCACTCAAGTCTATGTTTTTTTGTTTGCCTAAGGCTTGCAGCAATAACCAGTTTTTATCCAGCTCACCGCCTGCAATGCCCAACCGTTTG
>CAIXTV010000193.1 GCA_903922465.1 uncultured bacterium | reverse complement strand
TCCTTATCTGTCCGAGTCAAAACGGGTGTTCCTGAAAGTGTTATGTTGTTAAAATATTCAGCTAACAATCCTTCTTCCTTTTTACCGTTGATTGTATGAGACAGACAAGAAGAAGGGATAGTCATATACTCTTTTGTCTCTCTTCCGCAACCTTCTACATACTTCACTTTGGTAGAATCTATCTTATTTTTGATGCCTTGCAAGATGTTTACCACAGCTTTTCCTTCGCGGGAATATCCTCCCAAACGCCCTTCGACGGCATCGAGACCAATCACGGCAACTGACTTGATGTTTTTGCTTAATGGCAGAATATTTTTGTCGTTTTTGAGCAAAACAATGGATTCTTGGGCTGCTTTTTTGGCAATATCCTTATGTTGTTCAACATAATTTACCTTTTTGAGGGCTTCTGCGTCCACATAAGGATTTTCAAACAAACCCAACTTAAATTTTGCGTAAAGAATTCGGCTAACTGCGCTATCAATAGCCGTTTGTCGGATCATACCTTTATTAAATGCCTCGATAAAAAGGGGGACATGGCTGAAAGAAGTTTGGAAAATGACATCCAAGCCATTGTTTATGGCCTGTTGGGTGGATTCTGCATAGTTGTGGGCGGTGAAATGGAGCACATTGGCGCCTCCTGTGGCTCCTGCATCGGAAATTACGAAGCCCTTGAAGCCCCATTCTTTCTTCAACTTTTGATTTAGAAGCCAATCATTTGCAGAACATTGAGTGCCATCGTAAGAATTGTACGACGTCATGATGCTTGTGGAATGCCCTTGCTGAATACTGGCTTTAAAAGGCGGAAAATAGACTTCTTCCATCAATCTATCGTTATGATGAATGGGATAACTGTCGCGCCCACCGTCGCCAAGGTTGGCAACGAAATGTTTTGGAGTGGTAATAATGCCCTTTTGCTCGAAAGCAGAGACAAATGCGACGCTCATTTGGGAACAAAGGAAGGGATCTTCGCCATAAGTTTCTTCGGTTCGGCCCCAACGTACATCGGAGGCGATGTTTATGACAGGCGAAAGCAATTGTCTGATTCCGCGGGCTTTCACTTCGTCGGCTTCGGCGTTTGCTACCTCATTCATTAGCTTTAAATCCCAGGTTGCAGCCAAACCTATTGCCTGCGGGAAAGCAGTTGCCTCGGCGCGGTTGAGGCCATGCAAGCCCTCATCGAATGGTATGATGGGAATGCCGAGACGTGTGTGCTCTTTGAAGTAAAGTTGGGCAGCATTAATTTCCTTAGCGGCCTCATAAGCAGAGTTTCCGGCGGCATAATGCATCATTTGCTCGTTGCCATTGGAGGATTTGGCACTGCTGGAGAATTGTAGGCCGAAAACGCCGTGTTTATACCAATCGAGGCTGTCGCCACTGCCGAAAGGGAGCATGTACATTTGGAAAAATTTCTCCTCTAAGGTCATGCGGGAGACTAAATCTTCCACCCTTTTCTCGATTGGGAGCTTGGGATTTTTATATGGCAAAACGCTTTGAGCAATTGTGAGTTGCAGGCTGAGAAAAAGGAGGCAAGCAGTGAGAAATCGTTTCATTGGATTGCTGATTTTTATTTCAATGTAATCCTAAATACGGATGCGTACTTCGAAGGTCGGAATAGTGGCGTCTTCAACGACTCTGGTAATGTTAAAATGTAGACTCCATCTTTTAATTCTGATTTTATGGCGGCTTTAGAGCCTAACATCTTTGCTGATAATTTCTTGGTGGTCTTTAAAGACTTGATGGCTATAGTGTTCCCTGTCCATTCGAAAGCGAAAACGTATAAATATTTCCCGTCTTTAGAGCTTGTGAATCTGAGATTTTTGCCTTCGCCAAAGGTAATCCACTGACGTGTGGCGTAAATTCCTTCGCTATTCACTTTCATCCATTCGCCAATTTCTTTCAATCGGCTAAGGGCTGTCTCTTCGAAAGTCCCATCTGGCGAAGGGGCCACATTTAATAGGAAATTTCCGCCTTTGGAAACGACATCGATGAGGGTTTGAATGATCTTTTCCGATGATTTGAAGTTGGCATTTGGGCAATATCCCCAATTGTCGGTCATGGTCATGTTCGATTCCCAAGGGTATGGCAAAGCCTTGTCGGGAACACTCTGCTCGGGCGTGCGGTAGTCTTCATAAGGCCCATGAACTGTGCGATCGACCAACAAAACTCCGGGCTGATTGCTGCGTGCCATCTTAGCTATGCGCGGCATGTTGATATCTTGCTCCCATTTTGGGATATCATACTCCCAGGAACGAACTTCTTCATTAATCGTTGAGTCGGGGCGAACCCAACCTCCATCAAACCAAAGAATATCCAGCTTTCCATAGTCTGTTGTTAGCTCCTTTATCTGATTAAATGTGTAGTCCTGAAAAGCTTTCCAGCGTTCGGGGTATTTGCGGATGTCATAATTATTGTTGCGGTTGGGGGTGGCGAGTAGGGGCGACCAATATTGAGGACAATGCCAGTCGGGTTTCGAAAAGTATGCGCCAATCATAAAGTCTTTATTCCTAAAAGCTTCGAAGATGTACTTAGCCACATTCGCTTTTGGGTTATTATGGAAGGGACTTTCTTTGCCCGTAATTTTAAAATCGGTCTCCTTAGTATCGAACATGCAAAAGCCATCGTGGTGTTTGGTGGTAAACACTACATACTTCATACCCGCATTCTTAGCCGCTTCAGCCCACACATCGGGCTTGAAATTCACAGGATTGAATTTCTTAATTAAGCCAAAATACATGTCTTTATATTCTGTGTAATTCATCCCTTTCCTGTCCTGAAAGCCCTGATCTTCTGAACATAGCCCCCACGACTCCACGACTCCAATCTGAGAATACAATCCCCAGTGCATAATGAGTCCGAATTTCATATCCTGCCACTTTTCGAGCTTAATTTTAGCAAGAGAATCCTGAGGCGGCATGTAGGTTTCGCGCTTTTGCGCAAAGGTTTGCAAACTAATAAATAGGAATGAGGAGATGATGAGTGAGTGAACAAATTTATGTTTCATGGATGAGGAAATTATAGGTTAAGAAGCTTAATAATTGGGCGTAAAGTTAAAAATATTTTTGAAGGAGGGTTTATTTAATCTGATGGATTGAAAACTTCAAACCCGAAATTCAGAAATATTATAGCCGAAAAAACAATTATCGCTTTTAAGTGTTTACTTTTGGCGTCAAAATCAATATAAAATATGAAAAAATATCTTTCTCTATCCTTGCTTACTGTCATTATGATAGCGGCAATTTCTTCTTGTAAGAATAAAAAAATCAACGAGGGTCCCGATGCCCTAATTGCACACATCGATTCGACTGTTAAGCCCGGCAACGACTTCTTTCTGTATGCCAATGGGGGATGGTTTAAACAAAATCCTATACCTGCCAGCGAACAAAGCAATGGTATTTGGCAATTAATTCAGGATACTATTAATGCACAAATTCGTCAGGTATGCGAATCTTCCGCTGCCCTGAAAGATGCTCCTGTAGGCAGCAACAAACAGAAAATCGGCGATTTCTTTTACACAGGAATGGACACCGTTTCGTTAAATAGCAAAGGCATTTCCGATCTTAAGAAAGACTTTGATATGATTGATGCTATAAAAGATGTGAATGGGGTGGTAAAAGCTGCTTCTTACATTCACACTGTGGCAGCTTCGCCATTGTTTGGGTTTTATGTTGGTCAGGATGATAAAAATAGCAGTAAAAATGCGGTGTTTGTTTCACAAGGGGGATTGAGTTTGCCCGACCGCAACTATTATTTCGATGCCGATGCCCGTGCTGTGAATATCCGACAGAAATTTGTGACACATCTCGAGAATATGTTCTCAATTATGGCTTATCCTAAGGAAAAAGCTAAGGCTGCTGCCGATAAGTTAATGAAACTTGAGACAGCAATAGCGAAAACTTCTCGCAAACGTGAAGATTGTCGCGACCCATTTGCTAATTATAATAAGATGTCATTTAAACAACTTTGCGAATCTACCCCAAATATCGATTGGAAAGCCTTCGGCGATGGTATGGGATTGCATAATGTTGATACCGTAATTGTTGGTCAGCCTGAGTTTTTAAAAGCTATGAATGGCTATCTCAAAACTTTCGCATTGGATGACTGGAAAAACTATCTAAAATATCAACTACTTAGAGGCCTAGGCCGCTATGTTGATGCTAAAACCTATCTTGAAATCTTCGATTTTTATTCTTCTACTATAAGAGGAATAAAAGAGCCCAAACCTCGCTGGAAACGTGTTGTTGAAGAAACTGATGGTTCGTTAGGGGAGTTAATCGGACAGGTTTATGTTGATGAATATCTTCCAAAAGGGACAAAAAAGAAACTCGAAGAGATAGGTGATGCAATTAAAAGCATATTTGCTGAACGCATTAAAGCTCTTGACTGGATGAGTAGCACTACTAAAGAAAAAGCACTTGCAAAACTGAATGCTGTGATAATGAAAGTGGGATATCCCGACAAATGGAAGGATCTCAGTTCAATGAAAATCGACCGTTCATCCTATGTTAACAACGTGATGAACGCAAATAAGTGGGAAACTTCTTATATGATATCGAAATATGGCAAAGCTGTTGACCGCACTGAATGGGGTATGCAACCACAAACTTATAATGCTTATTATAATCCTTCAAATAACGAAATAGTTATTCCTGGTTGCAACATCATAGTTCCTGGTTATGAAGGTAAAATGGCAGATGATGCATTGTTATATTCTATTATTGGCGCCACTTTCGGTCACGAAATAACACATGGCTTCGACGATCAGGGATGTAAATATAATGCAGAAGGTAATTTGCAAAATTGGTGGACTGCCGAAGACAGTGTGAAGTTTTATGCCAAAACCCGCATGATAGTAAATCAATTTAATAAGTTCATTGCTGTTGATAGTTTACACATTAACGGAGAACTCACACTAGGGGAAAATATTGCCGATTTGGGAGGTATAATTATGGCTTACGAAGCTTTCAAAAAGACCGATCAATTTAAGAATAAGACCCTTATAGCAGGAGCTAATCCAGCACAACGATTTTTCCTTGGTTATGCATTGGCATGGATGGTGAACGAACGCCCTGAAGCCACAGCCAATCAGGTGAAAAGCAACGAACATTCTCCTGCCAAGTTCCGAGTAATAGGTCCTTTGTCGAATATGATTGAATTTTATGAGGCATTTGACGTAAAACAAGGCGATGCTATGTGGCTTACTGAGAGTTCGAGAGTTAAGATTTGGTAGAAACAAACTTTTTAGTCTGAAAAAATACAGACTTTTACAATACAATTTTTTAATATTGATAATGATTCCATCTTTCCCCAAGGTGGAATCATTGTATTTTATGACCTTTTGGGGATTCTAAAATAGAATAAAATAAAACACAGAAATGTTGAAGCATATGATGATTAAACTTCAATATTTTAATGTAGGGCTCAATATTTATTTTATTAATTTATACGTGCTATGTCTTCATTATAAATAGTACTAGCGACAATTATCCTACACCCCTATTGGGCATTTCGAAACGAAGCAGTCCCATTAAATAATTAGATAGATAATTTGATTATTTATCCTCCTAAACTGACTTCTGGATATTTCGCATGGCTTATTCTTTCTCAACTATCCTATGATTTCTTATTCTTTTTCAGAAAATGATTAAGAGTATTGATATGTCTTATAAATGCCACAACTCTTAACACAAAACAATGTGTTTTTATAGAGCTTGAATTATTAATTCGAATACATTATTTTTTATTTAATACATGATTTGTAATTAAAATCTATTCAATCGCGTTTTTTTTCTTCTAAAAATGCAAGGTTTATAAGTTTGAAATTCAGTTAACTGCATTTTTGTTAACAAAATATATTTATATTTACGGCTAATTAAAAACATTTTAATTGTAGTATTGTTTATCTTTGGGATGTAATTCAAAGTAATAATAACAAAAAACGAAATCATGAAAGAATGCTTTATTTTCAAAGGAGACAGTAGTCCCCCTTAGGCTTAATTTCTGTGGGAAAACCACTAGAAAAATTCAAAATTCATTATTAAATAAATCAAAAATCAAATCTTATGAAAAAACAATTCGCTCTAATAGTTCTAGTTTTCACATTCTTTGCAAATTACAGCTATTCACAATTTCAATTGAACACACCATACAATCCAACGGTTGTATGTGATCACTGCCCACAGTATTCTGCAGAAAGTATGCTGTTGCTTAAAAACAATTACCAGCCCACTATTAAACAACTTAATTATAGTGTGCCTATTAATTACAACATTAAAACTTCTCAGCTACCTTTAGGATCTATTGGCAATAAGATGAAAAAGCAAGTGAGTAGTAATAACCCTGCTTCATTCATTCCTAATGGCTCCGGACATGGTAATGTACTTGAACTTTCTAATCCTGCCCAAACCAATCAGGATGTTGAATTCTGGTTACTCTTTTTAAGGAATTATGAAGGAGGTGCACAACTATATCTTGATTTCACAGGACCTGAAAACACAACAGGTACTGTAAGCGTACCAGGCTTAAGTTGGTCTCAAGCTTTTACGGTCACTCCAGGAACAATAACAAGAGTGACTATCCCAGATGGTGCTCAATTATTGAACTATGGTACTATTCAAAACCTTGGAGTTCATGTCGTATCTGCTAAGAAGATTACTGTTTATGGTGCAAATAAAATTACTTGGTCTACTGATTCATTTCTTGGAATTCCAGTAAGTGTACTTGGCACCTCCTATCTTGCACTCTCCTATAGTGGCTTGGATGATTATACACAATATGCTTCAACCGTTGGTATTGTAAGTCCTTATGATAACAATGTTATTACTATTACACCATCTGTTGCCACTCAAAATGGTCAGTCTGCAGGAGTTCCTTTTAACATCACCCTTAATCAAGGACAAACCTATGAGGTAGCGGCAAGCGGATATCGTGCTGATATTTCGGGAACGTTTATTCAGTCTTCCTTGCCTGTTGCAGTTTTTGCCGGAGCAGGTTGTGTAAATATCCCTGTAGGCTTTGTTGCTTGCGATCATATTTGTGAGCAAATGCCTCCCATATCTTCTTACGGACTTGAGTTCGTTACCCGTCCTTTAGCAGGAAGAACCGGAGGAGATACTTGGCGTTTTATGGCTTCACAAAACAATACAGTGTTAAGAATAAATGGAAGTGTTGTTGCCACTTTAAATTTTGGTGGCTTTTATGAATGTATGCTCTCTGTAGCTTCCCATGTAGTAGCTGATAAACCTATCCTTGCCATGCAATATTCGAATGGTGTGTATTGGGATTACACCACGGGGGATCCATTTAGTATGCTCTGTCCCCCTTTCGAACAATTTTTAGATAATTATACTTTTGCTACTCCAGCTTTTGGGTTTGATGCTAATTATATCAATATAGCAGTTAGTACAGCAGGAGTTGGGGGAATGAAATTGGATGGTGTAGCAATGAGCCCAGCTGCTTTTACACCCATTCCAGGTACATCGTTTTCATCTGCGTCTTTCCCAACAATTATAAATACCACCTACAATGTAACCAATTCCGATGGATTCCCCTTCGGTTTATGGGTATATGGATTCACTCAGGCAGATTCTTATGGATACCCTGGTGGTTCAGGATATGGTGCTATTAATGCAGGAGGTGGCCCCGTGGTTAATCTAACTCCGGCTACTATTAATAATTTCTTCTGTACAACTATTCCTACTACTCAGGATATTGAAATTACAGCAACTATTGCAGATTCTATTTCTCCATTTGTTCAAAGTGGGATACTTTATTATCGTACAGTAGGTACTAGCACCTATTCTTCAACCCCAATGAGTTTAGTTTCTGGCATTACTTATAGAGGAACAATTCCTGCATCTTTTACTACTTATCCTGGTGTTCAATTCTATATTCTTGCTTCGGATGGTCAAACCATTACGACAAGTCCAGCATTAGATCCAGCCAACAATCCTTATATGATTGGGGTTGATAACCCACCTCCGGTAACAAATCATATTCCTGTTGCTTCGGCACCATTAGGAATTGATATTCCTATTTCTGCTAATGTTACAGATGTTACAGATTATGTTCAATCCGTTAAACTTTTCTACAGAAAAACTGGAGGAACACCGATTTATAATGAATTAGCAATGACCTTTGTCTCAGGGAGCACCTATTCTGCAACTATTCCGGGAGCACAAATGACGGCTCAAGGGATAGATTATTATATACAATCAACCGATAATTATGGCATTAGTTGTTCCTCTGGTTCTAGTGATGCGCCTTATGTGATTTTAGCAATTACATGTGCCAACCCCACCAATGGGGGGGCTATTGCAGCAAATCAAAGTGGAGGGAATCCTTTTAATCCTGCTTTAATTACGAGTACCGCAACGCTTTCAGGATATACAGGTACATTGGAATATAAATGGCAGAGGGCAACATCATTTTCTCCATTTATTATATGGCAGGATCTTGCCAATACCAATGCCGATACTTACGATCCGGGTACTATTACCCAAACTACCAAATACAGACGTCTGGTTAAAGTAACATGTGAAAACACATGGCTCGAATCAAATATTGTCACTATGACTATTTCTTACACTCCTTTTATATGGAATGGAAACGCATATCCAACTGGGGACTCTTGCTTTGTACTCACTCCAGATGAATTTGGACAAGATGGTTCAGTTTGGTATCAGAATTATATGTCGTTAAACTATGATTTTGATCTTTCCTTTAATGTGTTTTTAGGGTATGATGATGATGGTGCCGATGGTATTGCTTTTGTTCTTCAACCCCTAAGTACTGGGGCTGGTGGAGCTGGTGGGGGAATTGGTTATTATGGAATAAGTCCTTCAATTGCTGTAGAATATGATACATGGGAAAATGATGACCCTTCTGAAGATCATATTTCCATTCAACCTAACGGAGATGTAAGCACAAATAGTTCATCAATGGGCTTGGCAATCATGCCTAATATTGAAGATGGTTTATGGCATAACACCCGTATAACTTGGGAGCATGCAACTAAAACATTAAGAGTATATTGGGAAGGTACTCTTAAGCTATCACTTACCAATGACCTTGCAACAAACTTCTTTGGCGGAAATCCTAATGTATATTGGGGCATGACTGGCGCAACTGGTGCTGCAAAAAATCTTCAAGAATTCTGTGTTACCACTCAAACTTTCCAGGAAGCACTGTTCAACGTAAGCCAGACAAACATCACCTGTCATAACGATAACAATGCAAGTGCAACCGCAAGCTTGTTATTTGGTGATGTGACTTTTGATGGATGGTATCAGGGAGTTAATTTATTTAGCTCTAGTTTATCGATTAGCGGACTTGCTGCAGGCACTTATACTGCAAAAGCTCATAATTCATTAGGTCAAACATCTCAACAGGATGTAATTATCATTAATCCTGATGCTGTAACTTTTACTACAAACGTGGTGCAGGTATCATGTAATGGGTGCAGTGATGGACAAATTATTGTGAACGCAACAGGTGGTAACGGAACGTATTATTATTCTATGTATCCCTTTGGAAGTTATCAATTTTCAAATGTATTCTCTGGTTTGCCAAGTGGCTCTTATAAGTTAAGAGTGTTTGATGGTAACTACTGCTATTCTGATACTCAAACTGTAAATTTTGTTCTTCTTTGCACCAATCCTGCAAATGGCGGTTCTATTTCAGGCGATCAAAATATTTGTAATGTCAATCCTCCAGCAACTTTAGCTAGTGTTTCACCTGCAAGTGGTCAAACAGGTACTTTAGAATACAAATGGCAATATTCAGTTGCACCTTTTAGTGTTTGGAATGATATTAGTAGCAGCAATGTTGAGGATTTATCTTTCTTATCTCCTGTAACTCAAACTACCAAATATAAAAGGTTGGCAAGAGTTGATTGTATGCCTGATTGGTCAGGGGCTCTCGAATCAAATGTTGCAACGCTTACAAATAATACAACTGTAATAGTTACAAATAACATGAATGATGGTGTTGGTTCATTAAGATATGCTATTAATAATGTTTGCAATAATGGATATATCCTTTTCGATGCAGGAATTGATGGCCAAACCATTGCTTTAGCAACAGGGGCCATTACAATTAATAAGAATATCACCTTTGACAATTGCAGCCATTCAGCAGGAATTACTATTATGGGTGTTGGCGATAATTTCATTATTAACAGTGGTAAATCATTAACCATAAATGCTTGTAGTAAAATTACGGTTAGGGGTAGAATCCAAAACAATGCCGGAGTAAGCGGTTTAGTTCTTGCTTCAGGTGCTTCATTTATTTATGACTTCTGTGAATTACCTGCCACTGCTCAACGTACCCTCAACTATGGATGGCATCTGTTTGGTTCGCCTTTCAAACAAAGCGCGGGAGCTACACGAGCAAATGTTACACCTGCAAGTGGTAGTCAACTGTTGCCTTACACCAATGGTTCTGCTTGGGGACTTAATATTACTTCTCCTTACTATTTCTTACAACCAACTGTTGGTTATGCCCTTAAACCTAATGCTGGCTTCACTGCTTCTTTAAGTGGAATGTTGTTTTGCAGTACTTGTCTTCCTTGCCCTTGCGATTATTCAGTGTCGCTGACTTATAGTGGAGTTGCTTCTGATAAGAGTTGGAATTTATTAGCTAACCCATATACTTCCTACCTCAATTGGAATTTATTAGGCAAAACCAACCTGAGCAATACCTTGTATTTTTGGGACAATGCTTTAAATGCTGGCACGCCTACAACAAATGCTTCTTATTTCAGAACCTATAATGCATCTAATGGCGTTGGTGTTCCTGCCGGAACACAGCCTTACATTGCACCATTCCAGGGTTTCTTTGTGAAAGCTCTTGTCGCTAATCCAAAACTTACCTTCCCTTATGCAGCCCGAACACATAGTTCAGCAAGTTTCTAC
The DNA here is from genome assembly GCA_903922465.1 of uncultured bacterium. Lineage (GTDB taxonomy): Bacteria > Bacteroidota > Bacteroidia > Bacteroidales > CAIXTV01 > CAIXTV01. The sequence goes on along the minus strand of CAIXTV010000193.1, from coordinate 977 downwards.
AAAGAAGGTGGCACAGAAATATTAGTACGTTTAAAAACAGAAACTGAAACGGCTATTGATGAATTGGTAGTTTGTAAGAGTGCTGATGCTAAGAATGCTTTCGAAGAGTTTGACTCTGAAAAGATGTTCAATGGTTTACCCATCGAGATGTATACTCAAACTTCAGGTGGTGAGAAGCTCATTATTAATACTATTGATAATACAAATACAGTTATTCCAATTGGAATTAATATTACGAATGGTTCGAAAGCTAAGATTACGGCTTTTGGGTTGGAAAGTGCTGAGCATGTTTATCTTGAAGATCGTCTAAAAGGCAAATTGATTAGTCTTTCGGAAAACACAGCTTATGAATTTGATTTTTCTTCAGAAGCTATATTGGAAAGATTCTTTATTCGTTTTGGTGACATCAATACTCCGCTGAGCAATTCAGATGTTAAAGTATATACTAATGAACATCAGTTAAACATTATTGCTCAAACAGGGGAGGAGATTCAACAAGTAGAAGTCTATTCATTGACCGGTGCTTGTGTATATTCTTCAAAACTCAGTGGAAGCAATGTGTTTAATTCGACATTAGATTTATCGGCTGATATTTATCTTGTGAGAGTTAAAACATCTTTAGCAACTCAGAATGTGAAATTGAACTGGAAATAATCCTTGCATTATTCTTCTATAAAAAAGAGCGACATGAAAATGTCGCTCTTTTTTTTGGGGTGGTTGAGCCTGTCGAAGCCGCTTGTCGAGCGGAAGCGTAGCCAGACGCTAAGCTTAACAGAGCATCTTTATATTATTGTATATAAATGAAATCCTGTCCTTTAAATGAATGTTAGAAGCAAAAGGCGGGAATTCGTAAGCAATGAACGGTGCAATGGAAGCAATGAACGGTGCAATGGAAGCAATGAACGGTGCATTGAAAGCAATGAACGGAACATTGTAAGCAATGAGCGGAAGGTTGAGCTCGATGAGCGGCAGTTTGG
>CAIXTV010000192.1 GCA_903922465.1 uncultured bacterium | reverse complement strand
GGGTAATACCCCTGATGCTTTTACCTATTCAAATCAAAAAATAATACAATACATTATGAAAAAAGTAAAAAAAGCCTTTCTGATCATTTCAATGGTAATAGCTCCATTCGTTATGAACTCTGTTTTAGCATTTGATCCTCCAACACCTCCAACAGACCCTACTTCTGGTGGTCCAGTTGGGAGTACTCCTATAGATGGAGGAATGAGTTTCTTCCTGCTTTTAGGCGCAGCTTATGGTGCAAAAAAGATTCGTAAAGTTGAATAATAACATCAATGATAAATAATAAAAAAGACGGGGGAGACTCCGTCTTTTTTTTAAAATATAGATTTGGGAAATTCATTTATTCTAAGTTCTATATGGTTACAATTTCTTATTCTTAACTTCATATTGGCTTAACAGCTAATACAAAGGTTCTGATTAATTTTACTACCTAATTACAAAATTAAAATATAATCAAATGAAAATAAATGTTTGTTCAGAAACAAAAATACTAGGAATGCAAGGAGAGGGAGTTAATACAGCTTTTTTAAATTGCGTAGATTTATTAAAAGAGGATAAACAAATTGAAGTGCTTGTTAATAACGAAGGTATTGGCGATGTTATGCACAGTCATACCTATGGTCCTTACTTTTTTTTAAGGGGTTTGAGGTATAAAGGACGCAGAATTCATACTGTTCATGTGATTCCCGATTCTATTAAAGGATCAATCCCCTGGTCTAAACAATTGATGCCATTTGTCAGATGGTATTTTAAAAAGGTTTTCTCTTATGCTGATACATGCATCGCTATTAGTCCTCAAGTAGAAAATGCAATAAAAGAATTGGGTGCCGATACAAATATAGTTAGATTAAATAATCCTGTTCTTGTGGATAATTGGAAGCGTACTTTTGAACTACGGCAAAGGGGAAGAGACATCTTAGGTCTCAAAAAAGGCGAATTTTGTGTGTTAGGTGTAGGGCAATTAGAAGGGAGAAAAGGAGTAGAAGATTTTATCCAAATTGGGAAAAAAATCTCGAATGCTCAGTTTCGATGGATAGGAGGCAGACCTTTTGGGCCGATGACTGAAGGAATTCAGAAATTAAATAAGCAAATAAAAAATGCTCCTTCTAATATTAAATTTGCTGGATTGTTTCCATTAGAGGAAATGCCCTGTTTATATGCAGCCGCTGATTTGTTCTTGTTCCCATCTTACCAAGAAAATTGTCCACTTTCTCCTTTAGAAGCTGCTGCATCGGGAATGCCGGTTGTGTATCGTAATCTTTTTGAATATAAATTATTATATGATAATGAATATTTGAGAGCAGATAATAATGAGCAATTTATTGAAATCATTAAAAAAATGATGAAAAGCAAAGAAGAATATGTAAAGGGTTTAGCTATTTCAGAAAAAATGCTAAAGCAATTTGACAAGGATGTCATTCGGAATAAATTGATCGAATTCTATTCTGACTTAATGGAAGAGTCTGTTATAAATCAAAACCTAAATTATGCCGTCTGAGTTAATAAAATTCATTTCTGATTATGGATATTACGCGATATTTATCCTTATTTTTTTACAGGAGATAGGTGTGCCCAACCCTGTCCCCAGTGAATTAATATTAATATTTTCAGGCTATTTGATTTTTAATGGAATGCTTTCTTTGCCAATTGTGTTTCTTGTGGTTGTCTTTGCAGATTTTATGGGTACAAACCTTCTCTTTTTTATATTTTATTTTTTCGGTTTATATATTATCCAACATAAACCAAAATGGATTCCAATTTCTGAAAAAACAATAGTTAAATTTTCTAAGAAAATTTCAAAAGGAGGTCTTTGGGCTGTTTTTATTGGACGACTCACCCCGTATTTGAGAGGCTACACCTCTGTATTTACAGGTTTGCTTCATATTGAACCCAGAAAATTTTTACCCATCGCGCTTTTATCTGCAATTATTTGGAGTATTACCTGTTTGTCAATTGGTATAATTTTAGGCCCTTCATTCAACAGTTCAGCACATAGTTATGAAAATTCAAAGTATATTTTTGCAGTTATTTTTGCTTCAATTTTTATCATAACGTTATCCTTAAATTACTTTAGGAAAAGAAGAATGATTAAGCATGGATAATTGTAATATCGGAAATTCAAAATAGCTAACTATTTCTTATACTTAGCTCTATTATAACTTAAAGGCATTTAATGATGTTAAATATACTTTTGTTACCTTAGAATTATTGACTTAGATTTTGAGCTGGGAGACAACCCTAAAACAGAGTATTTTTCTTTTCAATAATTACACTTTTTGCTTCTGGTTTTAGTTGACATTTAATAAGAGGAGAAGTTGTTACCAAATTTGCACCTTTCATTTACATGTAAATATTATTTAACAATATACAACTGAAGAATAACTCAGAAAACAATTATTTGACTAACTATCTAACAAAAATCATTACAATTCAATGTCAATTTCATTTTATATAGCCAGTTTAATTTCACTTTTTGCTCTTATAAATCCGATAAGTGCACTTCCGGTATTTATCACTTTAACTGAACATCATGAAGGAAAATGGAGAAAATATCAAATCAGAAAAACATGTATCTATATTTTAATTATTTGTATTTGTTCCTACTTTGCAGGCCTATATATCCTTACATTTTTTGGAATTTCAATTAATGCCCTCAAAATTGCAGGAGGGATAATGATTTCACGATCCGGATTTTTGTTGCTGAATTCAAAGCATAAGAGTGATGTAAAAGGTGAAATAATGAAAGAATCCTTAGATAAGGAAGACATAGCATTTAGCCCATTGGCAATGCCCCTTTTAGCCGGACCAGGCACCATTTCATTATTAATAAATTTATCAATTGCAAATCCTGAAATTGCTAATACACTCACCATTATGTTAGCCATACTAAGTGTGGTGTTTTGCATATTTTTCCTGTTTTCATTAGCACCAAAAGTATTAAATTACACAGGTCAAGCCGGATTGAAATCATTTTCAAAAATTATGGGTTTTATTGTATTATCTATAGGAATTGAAATGATGTCGTCCGGTGCACTCTCAATGTTAAAGGCTATTCAACTGAAGTAACGAAATATAACCAATTTATTATTATAGACTTCACATAGACTTAAACTAAAACTAAGTAGTTCTATGTACTTTTGAGCTCGGTTTTGTTGATAATTGATAGCAAAAGAAACTGCCCCTCGGAAAGGGCAGTTTTCTTTTTTATACAAACAAAATAAACTTGTTGCAAATAATATCTCTCTTCAAAAAAGTAAGAGAATTAAAGGTCATGCAAAAGAAAATCTCATGAATATTTCATCATGAGATTTTTCTGAATTAAAACAACAAACTTCGGCCGAAACTATTGTTTAATTACCTTATAAGACTTGCCGTCGTTTATTTTGATAAAATAGATGCCTCTACTATAAGTTTCCAAATCTATTTTAATAGTTTCATCATACGTCGAAACTTGAACTAGGACTTCTCCAGTAACATTATATAGCTTAATGTTGATAGATTCATTCGTTTTATTACGAATATACACATCGTCATTAGTTGGATTAGGGTAAATTTCAATTTTGCTAAGTTCAGAGTTGCTATTAACATAAGCAATAGTGCGGGTTTCGTAACCAAAATATATTGGGTTCGTCCATGAAACAGGGTTCCCGTTTGATAATAATTCAATACGATAATATGATTTCTGTCCAGGGATATCCGAAAATTCAATACTTGAATCTGCTGCAGATATCGAAAAAGTATGATTATTCAATAGGATCCCATTCTTAATTACCTGAAAAGTTAAATTGTTTTGCTTGCCAATTAAGTTTACCTTAAAGATAATAAGTGAATTTGTGTCGGCTATTTCATCACCCATCATAAAATTAAACTGATTATTTTGATGTATATCTGCGAAAAAATCAAGATGAGGTTCGCTTGGTGAGTTGCTTATACAAACATGTCCTTTTTTAATTCCATCAATAATGCCTTCGGCGTTGTTTTGATTAGAAAAGACATATGTAGTAGGAGAACCCAAATTGGGTAAAAATGATGTTAACCACGAATTAAGATAATGCATATCACTTCCTCCAACTGCGGTAATTCTTTTCCCCGAAAGCAATAGTGGCTCCCAAACAGTTGTAATTACATTTTTATTATTACTGGGCAAATAAGAAAAAGGACCATTTAATATTTCCAGACTTTGAAATTCAAAATTGTAATTATACTCCCAGCGAAGTGACCCTGATAGTGGGTGGTTAACAGAGAATATCCCACCTTGACCCTTTCCAATCTCAGCAGCTTTGTCTGGTTGGCCTAATTTGTTTGCCTGAAAAATAGAATCGTATATAAATGGCTTACTATTCCAAATGCAAGCATGGCCATTGTTTGTGGTCCATTCAGTACCGTAAAGCAATATCATTTTATTACTATGATAAGCGGTATCCTTCCAGTGAATAGGATTGCCTGGGTTAGAAGTATAAGTTTTATCATGATCTGTCAATACATAAAAGGTGAAGCCTTTGCTTTCTGCATTTGCGATTATGCTTGACACAGAGGAACTCCCATCACTATATCTGCTATGTGAATGTAAATCTCCCTTATACCAATTTCCATTTTGCGAAAAACTTATTGTTGTAATTACATTTAAACAGAAAAGAAATATTTGTTTTTTCAAGGTGTTTATTTTTAAATGCAAAATAACACAACGCTTATTTGTTGTATATTTCCTTTAAATTATCTTTACCTTAATTATGGCAAGGTCAATGTGAAAATAACCTTAACAAACTCAAATAACTTAACAATAAAATCAAATATTTTTCGGTGTTATGATATAAGATGAATTTCTAAAATCGGAATAAGAAGATGTAAACACTTGATTTTTTGATTAAAACACAACAAGGTCGGGTGAGAGCAATTTCATGTTGTGCAAATGCAACAGTTTGATTAACCATAAATTATTATTTTAATTTTTGTGGGAAGTTTATGTTGTTAATGAAATTGTTTGATTTTTGATTGCAGATTGATTTTTTACTATCTCAAAAATTGATTTAATAAATTCAAGTCTTTTCAACTTAATCAATTGATAATATTCATTTAACCTTCAATTAATATGGCATTTCTATTTTTGCAGCAATCATCAAAATGGATAAATTTAAATAAAAAAATTAAGTAAGTATGAAAAAGAAAATTACAAGATTGAATTTTACTGCTTTAATTGCAGGTGTTTTTACTCGAATTAGAAAAAAAATAGTATTGGGTTTGACCCTCATCATGCTTAGTGTTTTAGTGCAAGCTCAAAATGGCTTAGAAAACATTATTGTGGAGAAATATTATATATCCACATCTGCTGATTCAATTGGAAGTAGCGGAGTTCTTCCTGTAGGCTCTGTTACATATAGAATTTATGTAGATATGCTTCCAAATTATAAATTTCAGATGGCTTATGGTAATACGAATCACAACTTGAGATTTACTACAACTACCTCTTTCTTTAATAATACGGATTATGGTGCAACATATCCAAACTATAGCAAAACAAATGCAAGAAAAAACACGGTAATGCTTGATTCGTGGTTATCTGCAGGGGCAGCCTGTACTGCTAATTTTGGGGTTCTTAAAACGGAAGACAATGGGGTTAGCAATGTTGTAAACTTAAATGGACTTTTAGCTAATACAAATCCTGCTATGGGAATTCCATTAACTACACAGGATGGACTTTTATCTGGTTCACCCCAATCGGTTACTTTTATTGGAATGGACCCGGGTCAAATTAATGATGGTGCTGCTAATGTTTTTGGGGATGGGACAACCAATGGGAATTCTTTTATTTTAACTGGATCAGCTTGGTCTTCTTTAAGTGGGTCGATGGGGCCAACGACTAATAATCGGGTTTTAATTGCACAAATCACAACTAAGGGCTCATTTCATTATGAATTAAACATTCAAATTGGCACACCCACAGGTGGAGTCCAAAATTATGTTTCAAGTAATCCAACTTTATATAATGGTCAAATGGAAATTACTATCCCCTCACTTACAGGGACTTTCCCTTCAGTTCCAACGGTTAGTATTACTTCACCCTTAAATAATACACATTCAATTACTGGTGATGTAATTCCCATTAATGCAATAGCCATAGATGTTGATGGAAATGTTACTCAAGTTCAGTTTTTTGTTGATGGAATTTCTAAAGGTATTGTTTCTACTGCTCCATATACAGTCAATTATACAGGAGTTACAGGTACACATAAATTAAATGCAATTGCAACTGATAATGATGGTTTAACAAAGGTTTCTGATACAATAACACTCATCACAGCTCCTAATCAAGCACCTATAGTTAATATAGTTGCACCAATACCTACAGCGCATTTTATTACAGGCGACCTGATTGCAATTACAGCAAATGCTTCGGATGTCGATGGTACAGTTGTTTCAGTGGAGTTTTTTGTCGATGGAAGTTCAATTGGAATTGGAAATACTCCTTCTTATACTGTTAATTATTCCAGCGTTTTAGGAACTCATTCTTTGGTGGCAAAAGCTACTGATGATAGGGGTGCTTTTATAAATTCTGCCGCGGTTATCATCAATGTTTTAAACAATGTGCCTCCAACTGTTAGCATAACTTGTCCTTTAGTAGGGGCTTCTGTCAATCCTCCTGAACTCGTAACCATTAATGCAAATGCAACAGATGCTGATGGTTCTGTAATCAAAGTAGAATTCTTTATCAATAATATAAAAATCGGAGAAGATACTACAAGTCCATATTCATTTATTTGGACTAGTTCTTTTGGAGCAACTGATATTACAGTTAAAGCTTATGATGATAGAGGAGCTAGTTCTATATCATCTGTAGTTTCATTATCTTTTAATAGAAAAGTTAATTTGTATCTTTATTTAGAAGGCTTATTCAATCCAAGCACTGGTATGATGAATGAGGCAATGGATGGGAATATGGGGACTCCTCAATGGGGAGCCAATATTGCAGACCGCATTCAGGTAGATCTTTATAATGAAAATTCACCTTATGCGCCGATTGGGTTGAGTATTAGCGATATTAATTTAGCTACAAATGGCTTAGCAACTTTTAATGTTTCTTCAATTCATAGTGGCAATTATTATATCCAAGTTAGCAATCGTAATCATTTATCTACTTGGTCGGCAATTGCTGTTCCTTTTAATACTAATAATATTGAGTATGACTTCACGTCAGATTTATATCAAGCGTACGGATCAGAACCTCAGGTTCAAGTGGCGATAAATCCAAATTCATTTGCTTTTTATTTAGGTGATTTAGACCAAGGTGGATGGATTGATGCGATTGATTTCAATTTGTTCGAACCCAATTTAACAGAAGGGGTCGTTGGATTTACGTTAACCGATTTTGATGGTGGTGGTTGGGTTGATGCGATTGATTTTAATATTTTCGAGCCAAGACTTACAGTGGGTAATTCATCTGAATATCCTGCCAAAAAGAAATAGTAAATTTTTGTTTATTAACCAAATATGAAAAACCTAAATAATATATTTCTAATTGTTTCAATGACAGTTGTTTCATTCTTTATTACTTCGGCCTTAGCTTGTGAATCTGCTTTTCCTCAGGTTGGAGGGAGTGTTAGACCTCTTTGTAACACTTTTGTTGATGGGGGTATGTGTTTTTTGCTTTTTTTAGGTGCTGCTTATGGTTCAAAAAAACTATATAGTTAATTGGTTACTCTAATATAATGAAAAAAGACGGTATTAATACCGTCTTTTTTGTTTTAAAATTATAATTTGAATTATGTAGTAATGCGTTTCATTTCTATTTGTAGATCAAGCATGCGGCCGCGTTTGAATTGGATAATCAGGGTTTGGGTTACAAAACTTGTTAAAGAGAATTCGACATGATATGTTCCGGGTTTAAATTTTACGATTTGACCTAGTCCATTGATGTCAGTTTTAGTTGTCCGGTCTATTTCGATAATCTTAATCAGAACATTCATCAGGAAACTACTGATTGCATTTACGGGTGGGTTGGCATCGATGCAAGTTGAATTGAGCCCCGTGTGATGAACTCCTGTTTTTATGATTTGCATAGCTAATTGGAATTCATCAACTAAAGCGGTGTCGTCTTCAAAATAATAGCTGTATACTAAATCATACATGTTTTCGATGATACCGCTTGATTCTTTGAATAATAGGATAAGCTTATCGGTGCCTTCTGCTTTCTTTTCTTCGATTAAGAGCGTGGGTTCAGATTCGATAGCTTTGAAATTGGTTATGGCATCGTTGATGAGAAGGATATCGGCAGTCGTTACATTGTTACAAATGCTGAGATTATTATTTAATGTATCGCACATATCGGTAGCGCGTTGAACAGCCAAGCCTTTGGCTGCTTTGAAGATGTAATTAATGCGATGAGCTAATTGTTCTGCAAGTTTATGATTTCCTGCATTTCTAGCCTTTATGGCTCCACGGAGGGAATATTTAACTGCCAATTTAGACATAATGTATTTTGACGAAATATTATCAGGAACTGCACCACTGGTATCGGTGGCTTGTTTCTGACCTGCTAAAGAAATAAGTGCTTCTACGTCAATTAGTTTTGCTAATTCAGCGGGGAAGCCGGGGACGAGTGCTTCGGTTAATTTGGGTGCATTTGTTGCACTTGTAGAGGTTGCAATAATTCGCTTAATGGAATCATGCTCTCTTCGTTGAACATCATTCATGGTTTATTAATTTAAATTGTTAATATAATAGCAAGACACGAATTTGATTAAAAAGGTTGCCTGAGGATGAAAATATATTTTCAGAAGGAAAGAAAAATTTGTCATACTTTCAGTTGTAGGTTATATTCTGGTTGAAATAATCTGAATAGTGATGATGATAATTTGAAATATTAAGGTAGTATCAGTTTTTAGGAAAACCGTAATTGTTTTTACTAAAGGGCTTACTCTATTATTCATGGCAGTAAATATTAGATTGATGCTAGGCTTCTTTTAATTGATGATGAAAGATGCATTGTTTATTATGACAGCTGCATTAACTATGATGATAGATTGGTTATTTAAGGTCGCAGTTTCAACAACTAAGGTGATTGATGCATTATTCAATACGACATATTAATTTTTAGTGCGGTATTACATTAACTGAATAGACATATTGTCAGATTAGATGTCATTATTTTTCTATTCAATATGATTTTCATTTCATCTATGGGAATAATTTTTTAAACGATAAGGCTTATTGATGTATTTAATGCGATTATCGGAGTATCGATAGGGGTATTTTACTCATTCAATATGCTTACAACTGAAAATAAGGTGAATATTTTTGAAAACGCCGGAAATATTGTCATACATAATGAATTTATGGATATATTTTAAGGATATTATTTTTTCTTTCGAAGCAATTTCTTATTCTAAACTTTACCTTGCCTTAACACAATTGAATAATGTTCTACTTACTTTTGTTATCTCAAAACTATTGATTTAGATTATGAGCCGGGAAGCTGCCCCTACTTGAGGCAGTTTTCTTTTTTTTAGGAGGTAAGCTTTGCATTTCTATAAGGCATTTTCAATTTAAATGAATGTAAATCGGGCTAAATTCATTACTTTTGCTCCCTTAAAAAATATATTATGTCGTTAAAATGTGGAATTATCGGGCTTACCAATATCGGGAAGACCACCTTGTTTAATTGTATGTCGAAAACACGTGCACAATCGAGCAATTTTGCTTTCAGTACCAATAAATCGAATATGGGAATGTGTGATGTGCCTGATACCAGATTGTTTGAACTGGATAAATTAATTAAGGCAGAAAAAGTTGTACCTGCATTGGTTGAATTGGTAGACATACCGGGTTTAGCAAAAGGAGCAAGTCAGGGAGAAGGAATTGGTAATTCGTTTTTAGCGGATATTCGTCAGACCGATGCACTGATACATGTGCTGAGGTGTTTTGATGATGAAAATCTGGCACATATCGAAGGTAGTATCAATCCTGTGAGGGATAAAGAAATTGTGGAATTGGAGTTGCAGATAAAGGATCTCGATCAGGTGGAGAAGAAAATGCAAAGGGTTGAGCGTGCTGCTAAAACGGGAGATAAAGATGCTAAGAAAATGATAGAAGTGCTTCAACAGTATATAGATCTTTTCGAAAACTTTGGCAATGCCCGCAACATCGATTTGAGTGAGGATGACAAAAAATGTGTTGCCGACCTGATGCTACTGACCGATAAACCTGTGGTGTATGTTTGTAATGTGGATGCCGATTCTGCCATCAATGGGAATGCTTATACCGAAAAGTTTATCGAATCTGTTAAGAACGAAAATGCCGAAGTACTGATTATTGCCGGGCAAATGGAAGCCGAGATTGCCGAGTTGGAAAGCATGGAAGACCGTGAAGTGTTTTTGCAAGATATGGGTCTGACTGAACCTGGTGTGAATAAACTCATACGTTCAAGCTATCGTTTATTAAATCTGATTGCCTTTTTCACCATAGGTGGAAAGGAAAACCGAGCCTGGACTATACATAAAGGAGTGAATGCACAGGTGGCTGCGGGTACCATTCATAGTGATTTAGAAAGAGGCTTTATTCGTGCCGAGGTAATAAAGTATTCTGATTTCATACAATATAAAACTGAAGCTGCATGTCGCGATGCAGGGAAATATCGTTTAGAAGGCAAGCAATATATTGTGGAAGATGGCGATATTCTGCATATTAGATTTAATGTGTAGGAGAGGCTGAAGGGGTTTAGGCTAAAGGCTCAAGGAGGGGATACCATCTGAGCTCGTTCAAACCCTATTCCGACAGCCGGGGATACCATATTCCCTGGGGCAAACCCTTTTTGACAATTAAGCTAAGACCTATTAACCCAATAACCCATTAACATAATCACCAATTCCCCAAATTTTACTATGTTTGTACCATAAATTCTTATAAATATATCTTTATGACAAAAACAGATAAAAAACCCTTATTCAAAGTCTTTTCAAGGAATTTCTGGACAGTCATCATAATGGAATTTTTTGAAAGAGGTTCTTATTATGGGGTAATGTCAGTACTCTCAGTGTATCTGGTTTTGGATATTCATAAAGGAGGATTGGGTTTTTCGAAAGAAGGGGTGGGGGTTATAAAAAGCACTATCACCCCACTTTTGTATGCATTGCCTATTATTTCAGGTGCCATTGCCGAGCGCTGGGGTTATCGTAAAACCCTTATGTTTGCCTTTGTAGTAATGTCATGCGGATATTTTCTTACTGCCTTTACAACAGAATATATGATGGTATTTGGGAGTTTAACCCTAATGGCTGTGGGTGCAGGCTTTTTTAAACCCATTATTTCGGGAACCATAGCACGCGAAACCACAGAAGCTAATTCTTCGCTTGGTTTTGGGGTATATTATTGGGCAATCAATTTGGGGGCTTTTATTTTCCCTTTGATAATTGTACCCTATTTGAAATCAATTTCGTGGAATTACATTTTTATTATGGCAGGAGCTTTCACTGGGTCCTTGTTATTACTGAATTTGTTTATGTATAAAGAGCCACCAAAGCCTAAGTCACAGAAGAGTCTTACTCAGGTGTTTAAAGAAATGGTATTGGTGCTCAAGGATTATCGTTTTGTGGTCATGATAGTTATTTACTCACTTTTTTGGATACTCTATTTCCAGATGTTCGACTCAGTATTATGGTATCTAACTGAATATATGGACATGACTTCAGTTAATCAATTCATTAATTCTATACTCGGATGGTTTGTTGACAATCCTACATGGAAATTTGAAGCCGAACATGTAACCGTGGTGAATGCATTAACCATTATTTCGCTACAGTTGGTGGTTTCTTCGCTTGTCAAAAAGACAAAAGCTTTGCCCACAATGATAATAGGTATTACCATTGCCACAATTGGTCTGGCAATGCTGGCAATATCTACTAATGCCTGGATCTTTATCCTTGGCATGTTCGTTTTTTCGATAGGAGAAATGACGGCACATCCCAAATTCATCTCTTATGTAGGTTTGATTGCACCCGATGATAAGAAAGCCTTATATCTAGGCTATTCCTTTATTTATGGAGTGATAGGAAGTGGTGTTGGAGGAATTCTTGGAGCAAAATTATATGTTCATTTTGCCAATAATCTTCACCAACCTGAAGTTTTCTGGTGGATATTTGTGGGAATAGGCTGTCTGGCAATAGTGGGCTTACTATTGTTTAACCGTTATCTTGCACCAAAGACGAAATAAGTGCCTAAAGTGAACTAAAGTTTGGAGTACTTAAAGTTATTATTACCTGAATTTAATTTGTTTTGGTAATAAGATTGAGAAAAAAGAAAGAATATAATTCATTATTGAATTAAAGAAGAGGTGTAAAGATGAAACCAACATCAACCCTGAAAAGAGTATAAATCAACACATTTTGGAAGAATAATTGTCAATTATCCACTGTCAATTGACAATTTCGAGAGTCCTATTTCGAAACCGTTGTTGAACTGTCCTTCTTTGTAGTTGCCGTGTCTGCAGCCAGTAAATCATTTGCTTTGTCGATAGCAACATTGCGTTCTATTTCCATTAAGGAGTCATCAATACGACGCAGACGTGCCTCTTCTTCTTTCGATGGGCCACAAGAAACCATAACAATAAAAAGAAAAGGAAGCAAATACTTTCTCATGTGGAACTACTCGGCTAAAATCAGAATTTTGTTTTTCAGGACTTCAACCACTCCGCTTTTCACATCGAAATATACAGTGTTTTTGTTCGATTCTGTGACCTTAACTTTTCCTGATTTCAGAACTGAAATGAGGGGAGCATGATGATTTAATATTTCGAATGAACCATCAATGCCAGGCAACTGAACAAGCAGCACCTCCCCTGTATAGAGGGTAGTGTCGGGTGTAATAATTTCGAGTAGCATCTTATTTAGCTTCGGCTATAAGTCGTTTTCCTTTTTCGATGGCTTCTTCGATAGTGCCTACCATATGGAAAGCATTTTCGGGATATTCATCAACTTCGCCATTGAGAATCATGTTGAAGCCTTTGATGGTATCTTCAATTCCAACGAAAACACCTTTCATGCCTGTGAACTGTTCGGCCACATGGAAAGGTTGTGAAAGAAAACGTTGTACACGACGTGCACGGTGAACCACCAGTTTATCTTCTTCAGAAAGTTCATCCATGCCTAGAATAGCAATGATATCCTGAAGTTCTTTATATCGTTGTAAAATCTCTTTAACTTGTTGAGCTGTATTGTAATGTTCGTCGCCAACCACATCAGGTGAAAGTACTCGTGATGTAGAATCTAATGGGTCAACAGCTGGATAAATACCTAACTCAGAGATTTTACGGCTTAATACGGTAGTAGCATCTAAGTGGGCAAATGTTGTAGCAGGAGCAGGGTCGGTAAGGTCATCGGCAGGTACATAAATAGCCTGAACTGATGTGATGGAACCGCGATTGGTTGAGGTAATACGTTCTTGCATCATTCCCATTTCGGAAGCGAGGGTTGGTTGGTAACCTACAGCAGAAGGCATACGTCCTAATAAAGCAGATACTTCAGAACCGGCTTGTGTGAAACGGAAAATGTTGTCGATAAAGAATAAAATATCGCGTCCACCGGTTTTTTCGTCACCATCGCGGAAATATTCGGCAACGGATAATCCTGACAAAGCAACTCTTGCACGTGCACCGGGGGGTTCGTTCATCTGACCAAATACCATAGTACATTGCGATTTCTTTAATTCTTCGTGGTCAACTAAATCCAAATCCCAACTGCCTTTTTCCATGCTTTCTTTAAACTTATCGCCATAGCGGATAACGCCTGATTCAATCATTTCGCGTAAGAGGTCATTTCCTTCACGGGTACGTTCTCCAACACCTGCAAACACAGATAATCCGGAATAACTCTTAGCAATATTATTGATAAGTTCCATAATGATAACCGTCTTTCCAACTCCAGCACCACCAAATAAACCGATTTTCCCCCCTTTTGCATAAGGTTCAATAAGGTCGATAACTTTAATGCCGGTAAAAAGAATTTCTTTTTTGGTAGAAAGGTTTTCAAATTTAGGCGGGTCGCGGTGAATAGGATAAGTCCCTGTTTTCACAACTGGCCCAATACCATCAATAGGTTCACCAATTACATTTAATAATCGTCCGTTAATTTCTGGACCAATAGGCATCGAAATAGGACCTCCTAAAGAAATCACTTCCAAACCACGTTGTAATCCATCAGTAGAATCCATAGCGATGGTACGGACGGTGTTTTCGCCCATATCCTGTTGGCATTCCAATATCAAGTAACTACCATCAGGGCGGGTAACTTTTAATGCTTCGTAAATATTAGGTAATCGTTGATCGGTGTTGAAGGTAACGTCAATTACAGCACCAATAATTTGTGAAATTCTTCCTTTACTTGTTTTTTCAGACATATATCAATTAATAGCTTAGTTTTCTTAAAATTCAGAGTGCAAAAATAATATTTTTTTTTAGATTTCAGGGATTATGCAAAGCGATTAATCTAAAATCGCAATTCTATAGTAGAACTAACCCTTATAAGTCAGCCATTTAAATAATTCTTTATAGCTTACTTTCTTGCCATACATCAGTATACCTGTTCGATAAATCTTGGCAGCCATCCAGGTTGTGAGCAGAAAACCAAGTATCAGCAATCCCATTGAAAGTAAGAGTTCGAATGGTGAAATCCCAAAAGGAATACGAATCATCATTACAATTGGAGAAGTAAAAGGTATTATTGAAAGCCAAAATGCAATAGGTCCTTCAGGGTTGTTTAAGATAAATTGTAGCATCACAATTGAAAATATTAGAGGAACCGTAACTGGTAGCATAAACTGCTGTGTATCTGCTTCGCTGTCTACAGCAGCGCCTATGGCAGCAAACATGGCTGCATATAATAAATATCCTCCTACAAAGTAAAAGAGAAAAACTCCAATAATCAGCATGAAGTTTATCGAATGTATTCCCTCTATAACATTATTCAAATCTTCGTTCCCTGGTTGCATAGCAGCCTTGGAACTCAATTGTTCTACATTGACCAAAGTTTTTTCAGCGTTTAGAGAAGCCTCATGTTTCTTTGGAGTAAACTTATCGGGGAAAGCTTGTGAAAATCCAACATATATTGCTAAAGTCAATAGAATCCAAAGTAGAAACTGTGTTAAACCAACAAAAGCAACTCCAATAATCTTCCCCATCATCAATTGAAAGGGTTTTACTGAAGAAACAATAATTTCGACAATCCGGCTGGTCTTTTCTTCAATCACCCCTCGCATTACCTGAGCACCAAACATAAAAATAAAAAAGTATATCAGAATTCCACCAAATAATCCCAATACAAAAGAAATTTCAGAGTAACTCTTTTGTTCAGTTCCACCCTCTGAGATTTTTATTGTTGTTAGATTTATGCTTGACTTTATCGACTCCAAGTCTTTCTTATCTATATTGTAAACATCGAGCAATTTCAAGTTTTCAATTTCATATTGCATCGAATGTTCGATGTAGGAACGCATTGAAAGACTAGGTTGTTTTTCGGAGTATAAAACAGCTTTATCTGGAATAGCTACTTCTGTTTTAGGGATAAACAAGACTGCATACCAATTACTTTTCTTCATATTCGATTTGGCAGCTTCCAAATCACTAGTGATATATTCGAACTTTACATCTTCGTTGGTTTTGAACTTACCACTAAACAATCCAGTTTCATCAATTACAGCAATCTTTTTCTGATCGTCTGACATTTGGGCAATAAATACAGGAACTATCATTAAGCCAGCCATCAAGAGAGGGCCTAGTACGGTCATGATGATAAAACTTCTTTTCTTTACACGTGTAAGATATTCTCTTTTTATTATTAACCAGATTTTATTCATTTGGAGTGCGTATTAAATGGTTTGATTCTGTCCGTTTACCTGAGTAATGAAAATGTCATTCATCGAAGGAAGTATTTCATTAAAAGAATGTATGCTAATATGGGGAAGTAAGGGTTGAAGTAATTCGTTTGAAGTTGCCGTTTTGGGGAGTTTAATAATAGCAGTGCGATAGTCCACATCAATGCCTTCGCTTTGAATGTCAAATCCCATTGGCAGAATTTCAGCAAGGTTTCCTTTGAAATCGTTATAACAAAGTTTAAAAGTATTAGCTTTATAGGTCTTTTTAATATCCCTTACTTTACCTTCCAATATTTTTTTCGATTTATTAATCAAAGCTATATTATCGCACAGTTCTTCAACAGATTCCATATTATGGGTTGAAAATATTATAGTAGCGCCTTGTTCACGTAAGTTAAAGATTTCTTCTTTTAATAAATTCACATTAATGGGGTCGAAGCCACTAAAAGGTTCGTCAAAAATCAAAAACTTAGGTTGATGTATCACTGTGACAATAAACTGAATTTTTTGTTGCATCCCTTTTGAAAGCTCTTCCACCTTTTTATCCCACCAAGCTTGTATTTCGAATTTCTCGAACCAATACTTAAGCTTTTTCATTGCCTCTTTTTTACTTATCCCTTTCAATTGGGCAAGATAGAGTGCCTGTTCGCCTACTTTCATCTTTTTATAAAGTCCTCTTTCTTCGGGCAAATAGCCAATCATTGAGATGTGTGTTGGCTTCAGTGGTTCTCCGTTTAGAAATACCCTGCCATTATCAGGAGCTATTATTTGATTAACGATGCGAATTAGCGTGGTTTTCCCTGCTCCATTAGGACCAAGTAAACCATAGATGCATTGTGCTGGTACATTGATGTTGATATCAGTAAGCGCTTGATGCGCTGCGTATCGCTTTGATACATTTTCTACTACTAAAAAATCCATACTGTTTAATTTATAGAGTATTGGGAGGTTTTGTAAGTGCCTAAGGTACTTAAAATGCCTAAAGTGTTTAAAATAATAATTTTGTTTGAATTAATGTGGTTTGTGCTATTCATTATTTTAGTATTTATGCGTTTTATTTTTCCAATATTAATTTCTACTTACTTCAAACACCCTAAGTACTCTAGGCGCTCTAAGTACTTTAGGCACTCTAGGCACTTCTCAATGAAATATATCCTTCATTCTGTCGAAGAAAGATGATTTATCTGATTCTCCGGGTGAAGGTGTGAAATTTGAAGAGCCATGAAGTTTCTCTAAAATGCTTTTTTCTTCTTTCGATAGGTTTTGAGGAGTCCAAACGTTGATATAAATAAGCTGATCTCCTCGATTGTAAGAATGTACATCGGGGACACCTTTGCCTTTTAAACGCAGTATTTTGCCCGATTGAGTCCCAGCGGCTATTTTAATGCGGGCTTTCCCATCAACTGTGGGCACTTCTATGCTGGTGCCCAATACTGCGTCGGGGAAACTTATAAATAAATCGTAAAGCAGATTCTTTCCATCACGTTTTAGATTTAGGTCAGGAATTTCATCAATATTGATGATGAGGTCTCCAGGGACACCTCCTCGTGGTGCTGCATTTCCTTTTCCATTCATCGAAAGCTGCATGCCCTCTGAAACTCCGGCAGGGATTTGTATTGAAATAACTTCTTCTCCTTTTACAATGCCTTCGCCATAACAGGTGGTACATTTAGCTGTGATGCTATGGCCTTCACCATTGCAATGCGGACAAGCGCTTTGTGTTTGCATTTGTCCAAAGAATGAATTGGTGATACGAGTTACCTGTCCTGTCCCCCGGCATGTTGAGCAGGTTTGATAAGAAGAGCTGTCTTTGGCTCCTGTGCCGTCACAACTTGAGCAAGCTATATATTTATTTACTTTAATTTTCTTCTCAACTCCTTGAGCAATTTCGAGTAGGGTAAGCTTTACTTTTACTCTCAAATTACTTCCTTTTTGCACACGACGGCCGCCACGCGATCCGCCTCCGCCAAAGCCGCTGAAATGGCCTCCAAAAACATCACCAAACATGCTGAAGATATCGTCCATCGACATGGCTCCACCACTAAAGCCACCACCGCCACCACCGTTTCCTAATCCGGCTTCACCGTATTGATCATAACGGGCACGCTTTTCGGGATTGCTCAGAACTTCATAAGCCGAGGCGGCTTCTTTGAATTTCTCTTCGGCTGCTTTATTGTCAGGGTTTTTGTCGGGATGATATTTTAATGCATGCTGACGGTAGGCTTTTTTAATTTCAGCATCCGTAGCATTGCGATCAACGCCTAATATTTCGTAAAAATCTTTTTTTGCCATATGTTTGTTTAATTAGCCACTACTACTTTTGAAAATCGTATTACTTTTCCACCCATCGTATATCCCTTCTGTACTTCATCAATTACTTTACCTTTTTGACTTTCATCCTCAACAGGAAGATTTGTTATGGCTTCATGGAAATCGGTATCGAAAACCTCTCCAATGGATAGGATAGGCTGAACCCCTTTGGCTTGAAGGAGGTTGGTTAGTTTGTTGTAGATTAAATTGATGCCTTCTTTTAATGCAGGTAAATCGTCGTGATCGCCAGCAGCTTTTATTGCCCTTTCAAAATCATCAACAACAGGCAGAAGCGCATGAATAACGCCTTCGGAGGCCGTTGAAATCAATTCGATTTTTTCCTTTAGGGTTCGTTTTCTGAAATTATCGAACTCTGAAAACAATCGCAGATACTTATCGTTCAACTCGTCCACTTTGGCTTGCAACTCATCTATCTTTTTCTGATGGTCTTTCTTTGGTTTATCGAAGAAACCTTTTTTCTTTTCTTTTGACTCTACTTTTATTTCAGTTTCTTCTGCAGCAGCATCTTGTGATGCCTCAACTTTTTCTTTTACATCCATTTTTTCATCATCAGCCGATGAGCTGATGGGTTCTTTATTCGTTTTACTATCCATATATCTTTATTTAAATTGAGCAAATTGCCCTATCAAAACCTTTGCCAGAATACAAAACAGGACAAATTGTCATAATTTCTGCAAAATTAATAAATGTTAGTGATATTGAGGGAGTTTTCTTAATCCAATGAATTTGAGGACTTGGAATTATGGATTTTATCGAAATAAGCTCAGCAAACTAGCAATGATATTAAATGACAAGATTTGTCAACTTTTTAAATTTGGCAAATCTCAGCTCCCATTTTTTGTGAAATGAATTCGCTTAATGAGGCGAAAATCATTTCCTTTGAGACGGAAATCATTTTCCTTGAATCTGAAATCATTTCCTTTGAGACGGAAATCATTTTTCTTGAACCGGAAATAATTCCCCTTGAATTTTTTGTTATTCTCGATGAGGCGGAAATCATTTACCTTGAGCATGAAATCATTTCCGATGAGGCTGAAATCATTTCCGATGAGGCTGAAATCATTTCCCTTGAACCGTAAGCTCCTTCAGATGAGACGAAAATCATTTCCCTTGAACCGTAAGCTCCTTCAGATGAGACGGAAATAATTCCCCTTGAACCTTGAACTGTTTCGAATGAGGCGAAAATAATTTCCCTTGAACCTTGAGCTACTACAGGCGAGACGGAAATAATTTCCTTTGAGCCTTGAGGTCCTACATTTGAGTTTGCTGTTGTTCCCGATGAGATTGTAACCATTTCCTTTGAGCCTTGAGGTCCTACATTTGAGTTTGCTGTTGTTCCCGATGAGATTGTAACCATTTCCTTTGAGCCTTGAGGTCCTACATTTGAGTTTGCTGTTGTTCCCGATGAGATTAAAATCATATCC
>CAIXTV010000191.1 GCA_903922465.1 uncultured bacterium | reverse complement strand
AGCCGAAGTTACGACAAGAGCAGCCGAGGTTACGACAAGAGCAGCCGAGGTTACGGCAAGAGCAGCCGAGGTTACGACACGAGCAGCCGAAGTTACGACCAGAGCAGCCGAAGTTACGACAAGAGCAGCCGAAGTTACGACAAGAGCAGCCGAAGTTACGACAAGAGCAGCCGAGGTTACGACAAGAGCAGCCGAGGTTACGACAAGAGTAGCCGCGCTTACGGAATGCTTTTTCTTAATAATAATTACGTTTTTCTTAATAGATTAAAGCTATATGATTTGAAGTTAAGTGCTTGACATTAATAGAGCTAGAGCTTATCAATAAATGAAATAAATAGGCTTTTTGATGATGTGGATAAATAAAATGATGAACGCACAAATAAAAGTAGTAACATGAATACAAGTAAAACCGTAAAGCTTAATTCAGAAGATGATGGAGATAAATCAGGGCAAATATATCTACAGGGCTCATATTATTTTGAGCAGCTTCACAATCATTATCCAGTTACCAATAGAAGTCAGTCGTTTCAAGCCCGAATCGTGATAAAAAGCGATAAAGCTGTGGGGCCTATTAATTGGATCGCCCTTGATTTCATTAACCTAACACCCCGGCCAAGCGATACTTATATATCCACCCTGCCTCCCAAAGTAATAGATGTTCAGGATCTTGAACAAATCAATCATAAAGCATTGTCTATTCCGGTTCCAATTTCTTTTATGAGTGCCTGGTTGCACCTACTTACCAAAGCTCCTAAGGATGCCTATTATATTGATTATGTGCTGAGCGAAATCCACAACTATGCGCTTCTGGGCGTAAGCCCTGCAGCATCACAAACTATTGGTCTTTAAAACGGAAAGTGACATTGAGGAAATAAAAACAGGGAAAGAAAATCATTGCCCTTAGTAAATTAAAATGAAACTTCAAATGCCATATAAATGACCTTATTCCAACATAAATATCGCATCGAAAGTTCACGATTACAAGGTTGGGACTATTCAACTCAGGCAGCCTATTTTGTCACTATCGTGCTAAAAAACCGCAAATGTCTGTTTGGGGAAATCCGTGATGACAATATGATATTGAACGATGCCGGACGTCGTGCACAGGAATGTTGGACAGACATCCCAAATCATTTTCCTCATGTGATGATAGATGCATACATCATCATGCCAAACCATGTACATGGCATTATTTTTATAACGGAACCCGGGATATCGTCCATATCGGATGGTGCGATTGTATTGGATGATACGAACGTATTGGATGGTATGAACATATCGGATGGTGCGACCATATCGGATGGTGCGACCATATTGAATGGTATGACCGTAGAGACGCAAAATTTTGCGTCTCTACCATTCCCATTATTCCCACCATCCCCATCATCCCCAATCCCATACAAAAATTGTTTTGGACCACAATCAAAAAATTTGGCATCCATTGTCAGGGGATTTAAAATAGGGGTAACCAATTGGTTTCGGCAAAATAACAATTACAACACGATATGGCAAGCCCGTTATCATGACCATATAATTCGTAATGATGCATCCTATCAAAGAATTCGTGAATATATTTACAACAATCCCAAGTTGTGGAATAAGGATACTTTTTATGGATAAGCTTGTTCTCAGTTAGTGGTAGTTTACCCCTTCTCAGCCCGGCTGCATTTGCAATTATCAACCTAAATAAGAATCTTTAAGAGGAGATTTCTTTCATTTTATTTACATCTGCTATATTTAAGTTTCCATTTCTAAATCATCCAAAATATAAATCCATTTCGAAAAAATAGTTTATCAGAATAAAAAAAGAAAATCAATTCAAATTATTTGTATTTTTACATTCATAAATATAAGCATCAAAAAAATGTAAAACTATACGCTAGAAATCATTCATCAAATGACATCAATCGGAAGAATTTCAAATTATTAAGCTTGCAATTTGCCGTCTTTATGAAAACAACCAACATCAATCACTAAACACCTCAACCTCATGAAACCAAATGTATCGTTAGTCTTATCAGCCGGAGGTGCCCGCGGAATGGCACATATAGGCATCATCAATGTTTTAGAAAAACAAGGTTTTCAAATTTCTTCCATCGCCGGCACTTCAATGGGGGCTTTGGTAGGCGGCATACATGCCGTAGGACAACTTAACGATTTCACTTTGTGGCTTAAGAACCTAGGGAAGATGGAGGTGTTTAAACTCACCGACTTTGCCATGAGCAAAAAAGGTTTCATCAAAGGCAATAAAGTGTTTAAAGAATTAGACCCCTTTATTACCGATGCCAACATAGAAGACTTGGCGATTAACTACACCGCCATTGCATCAAACTTAACCCATTTGAAAGAAGCCGTGTTCGAAACCGGGAAACTCAAAGATGCCATACGTGCATCGGTTGCTATTCCTGTTTTCATTCAGCCGCACCACTATTTAGATTGCGTAATGGTCGATGGAGGTCTGGTAAATCCTTTGCCAGTGGATAGGGTGCGTCGCTCTCCAGGCGACATTCTAATAGCGGTGAATGTGAATTCGGGTATCCCATTCACCAAACCTCCCATGAAAGCTCAGTTGATTGAAAAGAAATCCTTATACCGCACAGCCATTGAGAAGATAAATCATAGTTGGGCCGAACACCTTAATAATAACAATAACCACAATCATAATAACCATAAAATGGGGATGTTCGACTTGCTTTCGAAGTCGGTAGAAATCATGCAGGTGAGGCTGTCAGAGGCTTCAGTCAAAAACTGTAAACCCGATATAATGATTGATATATCATACGAATGCTGCGACATCTTCGAGTTCTATCGCGCCGAAGAAATCATAACAATGGGAAAAAAGGCAATGGAAAAAGCGCTGATTGAGTGGAAGGGGGTGTGAGTTATAGTTATGAGTTATGAATTTTGAGTTATGAGATGTCCATGCCTAAATAAGGTTGATCGTTTGCAAATTACCTATAGTCTTAGCATCTAATTCTGGGTAATTTTAAACTCTGTTCTGCGGTTATTTGCGCGGCCTGCTTCAGTATCGTTGGTGTCGATGGGTTTTGAAATGCCATAACCCATATAGGTCAAACGATCGGCTTTAATGCCTGCATTCACAAGATAATCATACACCGACTTTGCGCGGCTTTTCGATAAAGCTACATTATGTTGCTCGCTGCCGAGGTTATCAGTATGCCCACTGATTTCTATTTTAATCTTAGAATTCTTTTGCAACAACTGAAGCAGTTTTTCTAATTCCACTTTCGATTCTTTTTCTAAATTAAATTCATCAGTATTAAAGAAGATGTTTTTTAGAATCACAATTTCACCAGTTTTAATGGGCTTAAGGGGGATGTCTTTAAGGTAGGGTTTAAGGTTGCTATGCACACCACTTAGGGTGAAGTTTTCGGAATAGAACAGATAACCATCGAGAGAAACATTCAGGGCGTAGTTTCTGTCGCTGGGAAGGCTAACAAGAAAACTTCCATTCTCGGCATCGGATGTAGATTCGATGGTAGTGGCTTTCTTACTTAAATCTATCAGTTCGAACTTGGCGGCAAGAGGTTTTTTAGTTTCTTCATCATATACAATGCCCTTTAAATAGGTGGCCATTTGCGGACGGGCCTCGTCATACAGTTCAAAATAATATAAATCGTATTTGCCAAGTCCTCCCAATTTATCGGAAGAAAAATAAGCATAGTTGCCAGTGTTATTTACCATCAGATTAATTTCTTCGGCACTGGAATTAATAGGATAGCCCAGGTTCTTAGGTTTTCCCCAAACGCCGTTTGTGTCTTTGCGTGAAACAAAAATATCATACTTCCCAAAGCCGGGATGTCCATCGGAAGCAAAATACAGCGTCTTGTTATCAGAATGGACAAAAGGTGACATTTCGTTGCCATCGGTATTAATTGAATCGCCTAGATTTTCAGGGGCAGTAAATCCATTTGGGCCCATAGTTGTTTGCCAAAGGTCCATTCCGCCTTTTCCTCCCAAACGTGCACTTGTGAAGTAAATGGTTTTACCATCGGAAGATAGGGAAGGTTGTGAATCCCATTTGGTACTGTTTATTAAAGGGCCTAAATTCACTGGGTTCGACCAGGTGTTTCCTACCCTTTTCGAATAATAAATATCGCAACTCCCAAAGCCTTCTTCTCTATTGCAGGCAGTGAAATAAATATAATTACCATCAGGAGAAATGCATTGAGCACCTTCATTCCCATGCGAATTTAATGGGGGAGGTAAAACCCTTGCCTTCGACCAAATCCCATTAATGCGCCGACTAATGTAAAAGTCTTCCTCTTCGGTGCCAGCACCCAGAGTCATTTGGTTGCGGGGCCTTCGCACTGTGATGATTAAAGTGTTTTCGTCTGCAGTTAAAGCCGGGAGGTATTCATCATTGGGTGAATTCACACTATCGCCCATGTTGATAGGCTCAAAAGGAACAGGATGCTTCATGGCTTCAATTGCAAACTCGCAATTCTTAATCTTTTTGGCAATGGGCTCGGTTTTGGCATTGGAAACCTTAGGATGGCTGAGGTAGGCTTCGAAGTGTTCTTTGGCTTCTTTGTATTTACCTGCATTATATTCGGCACTTGCTGCCAAATAATAGGCAATAGGGTGGGTTTCGCCACCATGATTTATAGCCTCGTTGTATGAATCAATGGCATCGTCGGCGTTTTTCATGTCGCTATACACATCGCCTAACAAAAGCCAACCTTCAGTGAAGTTAGGATCGGCTCTTACTGCCTTTTGAAGTTCAGTGGCAGCTTCATCGTAATTCTTGTTATTCAGATAAGTGGTGGCCTTATAATAAGCTTTTTCTGCAGTCTTCGATTTAGTATCTATATCGAACTGTGCAAAGGCAGGCAGATGCAAGCCTAGAAGAATTATTAGAATGGAAGAGTAAAACAATACGAAGAGTTTTGTTTTCATGCTTAGGGGATGTTAATGTATTTATGTGCTTGTAACGAAAGTTTCCACTGATTATTTTCGATAATATAGGAAACGAGTATGGGGGTGATTTCATTGCGTTTGCTCCATTCGGGCTGCAAGAGGATTTCACAATTAGGGTTTACTTTCTTTGCTTCCGATTCTGCCCAGGCAAGGTCGCTGGGGGAGGTGATGATTACCTTCAACTCATTTGCTTTGGAATAGATTTCGGGAAATGGGGGGGCATTCTTTTTAGGGGATAAACAAATCCATTCCCATTCGCCACTTAATTTCTCTGAGCCTGAAGTCTCGAGGAATCTGTTCACATTGATGTCTTTTAGTTGCTGGCATAAATAATCCATAGGATATAATAAAGGCTCTCCTCCTGTAATCAAAACGGTTTGCATTCCACTTTCTTTAATTCGGCTAATAACATCCTCGGTTTGAACCAAAGGATGAAGACTTGCATCCCACGACTCCTTAACATCACACCAATAGCATCCAACATCACACCCACCAACACGTAAGAAGTATGCCGCCGTCCCGGTCTTAATGCCTTCGCCCTGTAAGCTTATAAATTCCTCCATCACAGGAAGCAGCTTGCCACTGCTAAATTGCTCTTCTTGCTGCTTCATAATTGGGTTCTTCTATATGGGTGATTGTAATATCTAATCCTTGTTTGTCTTTCAGCATAGCAAAGGCCTTTTCTGCACTATACACCGAACGATGTTGCCCGCCTGTGCAACCAAAAGATACCATCAGATGGGTGAAACCTCTTTCAATATAGGCATTCACCGATTGTTCAATGAGTTGAAATGTATTTCTGATAAAAGTGTTCACTTCGGGGTATGCTTCCAAATATTGTACCACTTCGGGGTCTTTGCCGCATAATTTTTTATATTCTTCTAACCTGCCGGGATTTGGAAGCGCCCTGCAATCGAACACAAAGCCACCGCCATTTCCTGATACATCAGCAGGGATTCCTTTTTTATAGGAAAAACTACTGATGGTGAGCTTAAGTTTAGGTTTTACATCACTAATTTGCTGAAGCTTTTCTGAATCTTTTAATTTCTCCAGCATATTTTTTAGATATGGGATGTTGTCAGGAAGCAAATTATGGTCGAGAAGATGTTGAAGATTCTGCAAGGCATAAGGGATACTTTGCAGGAAATGAGTTTTATTCTCATAATATCCTCTGAAACCATAGGCTCCCAATGCCTGCATAATTCTTATCAATACAAAACCATAATAATGAGAACTGAATTCAGTCTTATTAAAGCTAATATGCCTTTGAAGATTAGAAATATAATATTCGAGGAGATCCTTTCGGATAGCTTCAGGAATATCAGCCTTGGCATCATAGAGTAGGGAAGCTAAATCGTATTGCAAAGCCCCTTTTCTTCCTCCCTGATAATCGATAAAAACTATGTTATTGTCATGAAGCATGATATTTCTCGACTGAAAATCGCGGTAGAGGAAATAATTTGTATCCGATTGCAATAAAAACTTTGTAAACTCTTCAAAATCATTTTCCAATAACTGCTCATCGAATGAAATGCGGGCAAGTTTCAGAAAATAGTATTTGAAATAATTCAAGTCCCACATCATCGATTGTTTATCGAAGACAGCACGGGGATAGCATAAGCTAAAATCCAAACCCTTTGCCCCCTCAATTTGAAAAGCAGGCATATAATCCAAAACTTTCTTGTATAAATTGAGCAAATCTTCGGAAAAGCCATGTGTTTTGCGATGTGATTGAAGGAAAGAAAACAGAGTAGTATCTCCCAAATCGTTCAATAAATAATATTTTTCGTCGTCGCTCACTGCAATTATCTCAGGAACGGGAATATTTAGTGAGGAAAAGTGTCGTGTGAAACCGATAAATGCTTTGTTTTCTTTTACATCACTATTGTATGCTCCAATACAAGTCGTGTCATTGGAATGTATTCGAAAGTATTGCCTGTAGGAGCCTGAAGA
Organism: uncultured bacterium; assembly: GCA_903922465.1. GTDB lineage: Bacteria > Bacteroidota > Bacteroidia > Bacteroidales > CAIXTV01 > CAIXTV01. Next base: position 2,586 of record CAIXTV010000191.1, on the reverse strand, counting down.
AGGCAATTCGTCTATGTTCAGCACCTCTTTTTTAAAGTGCTTTTGATAGAGTTGAACTAATATATCTTTAATCTGTTTATTCAAGTGGAAAAGTATTTTTACACAAAAGTAAAGATTTTATCGGTTTTGCTTTGCTTATTGTAACAAAAACGTAATTTTGTCTGAGAAATATTATTCACCCAAGTAAAAATATACCTAATGGAAAACAATTCAACAGTAGACATTTTAAAGACAGCAATCTTAATGGAAAAGCGTGGGAAAGCTTTTTATGAAAAGGTTGCCGAGCAGACTTCCGATCCCGATATCAAGAACATCTTCAACATCATGGCACAGGAAGAGCTGACCCACGTGCATCAGTTATCGATGCAATTTGCTCATTATCAAAAAAACAATTCTTTTCAGAAACCTGAAGAGTTTATGGCACAAGGCGAAGATGCCATTGCCAACATGATTTTGAACGAAGAGATTAAAAACAAGATTTCCGCTGCCAGTTTCGAAGCTGCGGCTATTTCAGCAGCCATTGATATGGAAACAAAAGCTATCGAAGTTTACAGCAAACAAGCTGAGATTACTACTGATGCTAACGAAAAAGCAATGTATATCTGGTTGGCTGACTTCGAAAGAGGTCATCATAAGATGTTGAATGAACTGAATAAAGAATTGACCGAAAAGATTTGGTTCGACAACGATTTCTGGCCATTCTAATTTAAGATTGACTGTAAAGTAAATTTAAAGTCGGCAGTCGGCAATCCACAGTCGGCAAAAACAATTTCCGATGGACTTAGTTTTTGCAGTCTGGCATATATGGACTGTTAACTTCTATCAAAAAGAAAGCCCCGAGAGTATAAACTTCCGGGGCTTTCTTATTAGGGGAAATGCTACTAATTACAGTTTTGCAATAATAGCATCCGCCATTTGTATGCTTGAGGCGGCTCCGTTGTTGATAACATCGGGTGTACCTTTCAATTTCATCATATCATAAGCTTTCACTTTGCCTTCTTCTATCACCTTAGCCACAGCAGTTCTGATTTTATCAGCCATTGCAAATTCGCCCAAATGTTCGAGCATCATCACAGCTGAAAGCACCATAGCGCAAGGGTTAACAATAGAAACAGGGTAATCGGCATATTTTGGAGCTGAGCCATGAGTAGGTTCGAAAACAGCTACTTCGGGTCCGATGTTGGCACTGCATGCAAAGCCCAATCCTCCAACTAAACCGGCAAATCCATCCGATACGATGTCGCCAAACATATTTCCGGCAACAATTACATGATAATTTTCGGGGTTCTTTGTCAACCACATCATCATGGCATCAATATTAACATCTTCAACCCAAATGCCAGGATAGTCGGCTTTAGCCATTTCCTGTGCAATTTTCAGCATCATGCCTGATGTTTCGCGAATTACATTGGGCTTTTCGCAAACGGTTACCTTATCGAATCCACGAGATTTGGCATATTCAAATGCTTCCCTAACGATACGTGTGGTGTATTTACGGGTAAAAATACGGGTTGATACTGCTAAATCTGGTTTAGGACACCATGCAAAGTTTTCTTTGAATTTAGGATGGGTCATCAGGGCATCATACACCTGATCGCTGGGGTTGGTCCATTCGACACCGCCATACAAACCTTCGGTATTCTGACGGAATATCATCACATCTACCAAAGGTTCTTCGATACTATTCGCTCCGCGACGAACAAAATTGAGAGGATTCCCTTTAAACGTCTTACAAGGACGCATGCAAATGTCGAGGTCGAAATGCTGACGCATAGCAACAATTGGACTGTAATACTGTATGCCTTTGCCCTGTAATTCAGGAGCAAGTTCGGCAGCAGCTTTGTCTTTTGGTTTAGATGTAATGGCACCAAATAAGCCAATTTTATGTTCCTGAAGTAGTGAAATGGTGCGGTCGGGTAGGGGATTGCCTTCTTTGCACCAAAATTCCCAACCAATGTCGGCATGGACGTAGTTTGCTTCAAATCCGGCTGCATTGAGCACACGGATGGTTTGTTCCAGCACCGGCTTGCCTATTCCATCGCCGGGCATCGTTACAATAGTTCTTTTTTCCATATTAATATGCATTTAAATTTTCGTCAAAATTACATTCTGTTTGTTTATGTGCAACAAAAGAGGAAAAATATTTATTTCAACATAGGGGATTAGGCTATAGGTGTTTAGGCATTCAGGATATAGCAATTGTTGATAGAGGACTTTTATTTATTATGGGATGTCCTATTATTAATGTATTGTGTAATATAGAAATGCTTGCAAGCAAAAGTTTGTGAGAATTGAGGATTTCAATTTATTAACATCCAAAGCAAGTTTTATTTATTTCAAGAATCTTTTAACTTATGTTAATTGTACATATTCAAGCTATTATAAAACAAAATTCACTGGAGCTAAGCATTTTTTGTTCTTTACGAATTGATTTTTAGGCAGAGGAAGAAAATTTTCTGTCAGGAGAAAAATTCTTTCCTCCGACGGGAACAGATTTTCTGTCAACCGAAAAATTCTTTCCTCCGACGGGAACAGATTTTCTGTCAACCGAAAAATTCTTTCCTCCGACGGGAACAGATTTTCTGT